>NZ_JBSHKH010000031.1:0-73723 GCF_053643595.1 Streptomyces sp. NPDC055506
TGCGACCTCTGGGTTATGAGCCCAGCGAGCTACCGAGCTGCTCCACCCCGCGTCGTTGTGATTCCAGTGTACGCCATCCGCGGGACCACTCGTGACCACCCGCCCGCTACAGCAGATGGCGGTTCGGGGCCTTGGCCCTTTGCTCGTGTTCCAGGAGGACGACGACCTCCGCCCCGCCGGCCGCCAGGACTCCGCTGCCGTCGGCGCCCTGGACGAAGGTGTCCGGCTCGCGCCAGGCCGTGACCACACGGCGTACGCCCGCGTCGAGGAGCAGCCGGGCGCAGGGTGCGGGGCGGGAGGCGCGGCGGGCGCAGGGCTCCAGGCTGCTGTAGACCGTGGCGGTGGCGAGTCGCGGGTCGGACGGGTCGAGCTTCGCCAGGGCCGCCTCCTCGGCGTGCGCGACGGGATCGCCGCCCTCGCGGGAGTGGCCGCGGGCCAGTTCCGTGCCGTCGGCCGCGACCACCACCGCGCCCACGCTGAACGCCGTGTCCGACGGCGGGCAGAGGTCCGCCAACTCGCAGGCGAGGGCCAGCCAGTGGTGGTCGGCCGCGGCGGCGAGGGCGCCGGTGCCCGGGGCGGTGGGTTCGTAGCGCATGAGGACCACGTCCTCGATGCGCCGCGTCTCCAGCAGCCGGAGCCGGCCGCCCTGGTAGCCGCCGGGCCCGAAGAGGCGGGGTGCCTTCGGATCGCCCACGAAGAGCGGGGCGAGCACCAGCTGGAGTTCGTCGGCCAGGCCCTGGGTGAGGAGCTGGGTGTGGATCAGGCCGCCGCCCTCGACCATGAGCCGCCGTACGCCCCGTACGTCGTGCAGGTGGGTGAGGAGCCGGCGCCAGTCGAGGTCGGTGCCGAGGGGGACCACGTCGGTGGCGAGGCCGAGGGCCCGGGCCCGCTCGGCGCCCTGGTCGGTCGTGTAGAGGACCTTCTCGCCGCCGGTGTGCCAGAACCGCGCCTCCGGGTCGAGGTCGCCGGAGCCGCTGACGGTGACCTTGAGGGGGTATTCGGGCCGGCCGGCGGCGGTGCGGGCGGCCCGCCGCTCGTCCGAGTTGACCAGCAGGCGCGGATTGTCGGCACGGATGGTGCCGGCGCCGACCAGGATCGCGTCGACGGACGCCCGGACCTCGTCGACCCGGTCGAAATCGGCCGGGCCGGACAGCAGCAGGCGTTCGGGCCCGGTGTCGTCCAGGTAGCCGTCGAGCGAGACGGCGGCGGACAGCAGGACGTACGGGTGAGGCATCGACGCTCCCCGGTCGGGTGGGACGGCGGACCGGCGGGTCGTAGGGCCTGCCCTAGCCTGCCGGGTCTTGGTTCAAGTTTGAAACAAACCTACACTGGCGGCATGACGACTCGCTGGCTCACCCCCGAGGAGCAACGCGCCTGGCGCGCGTACATCGCCTCCTCGCTGCTCCTGGAGGACGCGATCGACCGGCAGCTCCAGCAGGACGCCGGCATGCCGCACCTTTACTACTCCATCCTGTCCGTCCTCTCGGAGTCCCCCGAACACCGCCTGCGCATGACCGATCTCGCCGAGCGGCTGAAGATCACGCGCAGCCGGCTGACGTACGCGGTGACGCGGCTGGAGAAGGACGGCATGCTGCGGCGCGAGGCCTGCCGGTACGACAAGCGGGGCAGCATCGCCGCGCTGACCGATGCGGGGTTCGCCGTACTGGAGCGCGCGGCGCCCGGGCATGTCGAGACCGTGCGGAGCTTCGTCTTCGACCGGCTCAGCGAGGAGCAGGTGGCGCAGCTGGAGGAGATCTCCGCGGCGATCGCGCAGGGGCTCCAGGAGGACGGGAGCCGGCCGACGTCGGACGACGTGCCGTGGCGGCGGAGGTCCTCCACGGGCTGTTCGTGAGGCGGTCCACCGCGATCCCCCGGGCACTTCAGTGAGGCACGTCACAAGAGACTGAACCTCGTTGCTTCAAATTTAAAGCAAGGGTAGTGTTCCGAACCGTGGATCTGCTTCAAATCTGAAGCAGACGGCTGTGCAGCCGAACAGGAACGGAACCCGGAGGCCCCGCATGCCCGACACCCCCGACGTCATCGCCACCCAGCGCTCCCGCGTCCGGGTACCGCTGCGCTTCCACGACGGCTACGAGGTCGACGCCGAACTCGTCACCTTTCACGGACTGGCCGACGGCCAGGAGCACGTGGCCGTCGTCCTGGGCCGGCCCGGCCCGGTCCCGCTGGTGCGGCTGCACTCCGAGTGCCTGACCGGGGACGTGTTCGGCTCGGCCCGCTGCGACTGCGGTCCACAGCTGCGCGAGGCGGTCGAGCGGATAGCCGACCGCGGCGGCGTGCTCCTCTACCTCCGCCAGGAGGGCCGGGGCATCGGCCTCTACAACAAGCTCGACGCGTACGCCCTCCAGGACGAGGGCCTCGACACGTACGAGGCGAACGCCGCCCTGGGGCTGCCGGAGGACGCCCGCGACTACACGGCGGCGGCCCAGATGCTGAAGGCGCTGGGCATCAAGGAGCTGGACCTGCTCTCCAACAACCCCGACAAGGCGGGCCAGTTGCGCACCCTGGGCGTCGATGTGCGCGACCGCGTCCCCACGGGCGTCTTCACCACCGCGCACAACGTCCGCTATCTGCGCGCCAAGGTCCTGCAGACCCAGCACACGCTGCCGCTGGCCGCGTTGACGGAGCTCAGCGCGGGCTGAACGGGGCCCGGACCGGCCGGGTGCCGAACGGGGCGGCTTGTCCCTCGGCTCATCGGGTACAGCCTTTGAAAGAGAGCGATCTCCGCAGTACCCGGAGCTTATGGAAAGTGACGTTTCGTGACCGATCTCGGCGCCCCCGGCGACTCCCGGGCGAGGGGACCGGGCGACGGACCGGAAACCGTCGCGTCGCAGATCGCCGATGCCGTGGACAGTCTGGCGGCCCTGTGGTCGGTCGCCGCCCAGGAGGCGTCCCTGCGCCTGTCCCCACACCAACTGCGGGCGCTGCGCACGGTGGAGGCGGGGCCGGGCCTGAACGTCACGGCCCTGGCGGACGAGCTGGACATCGGGCTCCCCACGGCCAGCCGGCTCTGCGACCGGCTCGCGGCCGCCGGCCTGCTGGAACGGGCCCCGCACCCGGGCACCCGTCGCGAGGTGCAGCTGTGGCTCACCCCGCACGGCCGGCATGTCCTGAGCGACGTCGCAGACCGCCGGACCGAGGCCCTGGCCACGGCGCTAGCGGCGATGGAACCGGCGGAACGGGTGGCTCTGAGCCAGGGGTTGCGGGGATTTCTGGCAGCACGGGACGCGGCCGTGCCGCACCCTGACGGAACCGGGTGAGTCAGGCCCCCGAGCCGTGCGGGCCCCCGCCACCGGCGCCCAGTACGGCCACACACGTATCGTCCCGCACCGGCAGGGCCGCGCTCCCGGCGTCCCGCAGCACCGCGACGGCCACCACCGCAGGGTCGCAGGAGAGGAGCACGCCGTCGTCGGGCGGCGTCCAGCGGCTGGGCAGCCCGTCGCTGTGCAGGACGAGCAGGCTGTCCTCCTGCCACGGAACGCGCTGCACGGGCACGGACGCCGGGGCCTGCGCGCCCACGATGCCGGGGTGGGACAGCAGCGGCTTCCAGGTGCCGTCGGTGCGCAGCCGGCCGCCGATGTTGCCGATCCCGGCGAAGCTCAACTGCCCAGACGGCAGGTCGAGTTGGGCCACGGCGACGGCCGCGCCCCGGGTGGGCCGCAGCGTCCTGCCCAGCTGCCGCAGGATCTCGGCGGGCGGCAGGTCGGCCACCCCGCGCAGTCCGGCCACGGCGGCTCCGGACGCCTCGGCGGCCTTGGGCCCGTGACCGAGCCCGTCGGCGAGCAGGAGGGTCACACGGTCGCCGCCGTACACCCGGCTCCACGCGTCACCGGAGTACTCGGCCCGGCCGAGGGGGACGTTGACGCCGCCCACGCGCGGGCCCGGCGCGGGCCGCGCCCCCCTGACCGCCCGCTCGTGGCCGATGCGGGCCACGGCCACGGTGCCCCGCCCGGGTGCGCTGTGCAGGTCGAAGTCGTTCGCTATGCGCCGGCACGTGCCGAGGCCGGCGCCCAGGGAGGACGCGGTGGTGTAGCCGTCGCGCATCGCCGCCGCGATGTCCGGGATGCCCGGGCCGTGGTCGAGCGAGACGATCTGCACGGACGTCTCCGGGGTGCCGTCGCGGCCGCGCTCGACGAGGTTGATGAGGACGCGCCCGCCGTCCGCGTGCCGCAGCAGATTGGTCGCCAGCTCCGTCGCCACGAGCGCGGCGGTCGCGGTGCGGGGCGCGGGCAGCCCGGCGCGGGCGCTGGCCTCCTCGGCCGCCACACGGACGTCCCGCACCCGGGTCGAATCGTCCACCGGCACGTCCCACACCCTGCTCATCAGGCCCCCGGCCGGGACGGCGGTACGGCGGTGGCCCAGGCGGTGACGGTGACGGTGGTCCCCTCGCCGGGCCTGCTCTCCACCTCGAACTCGTGCACCAGCCGCTTGGCCCCGCTCATGCCGAGACCGAGCCCGCCGCCGCTGGTGTAGCCGTCGGTCATCGCCTGGTCCAGGTCGCGGATGCCGGGCCCGTTGTCGACGAAGGCCAGCCGCAGTCCGCTCGACGACCCGAGGCCCAGCGGGGTGAGCTCCACATGACCGCCCCCGCCGTGGACGAGGGTGTTGCGGGCCAGTTCGCTGGCCGCCGTGACGAGCTTGGTCTGCTGCACCAGCCCGAAGCCGAGCTCGGCGGCGGCCTGCCTGACCTGCTGGCGTACCCAGGCCAGATCGGCGTCCGAGCCGATCGGCAGGCTCGTCGGCACGGCATGGCGGGAGGCCTGCATCAGGGACTCCCCTCACTGTGACGCTCACCGGCGGCGAGCAGCTCCATCGCGCGTTCGACGTCCAGGGCCGTACGCAGGCCCGGCAGGGTGAGCCCCAGTTCGACCAGGGTGATCGCCACCGCCGGACGCATCCCGGCCAGCACCGTACGGGCGGCCAGCAGTCCGGCTCCGGCGGCGATCTCGGCGAGGACCCGCCCCAGGAAAGAGTCGACCATGTCGACGCCGGAGATGTCGATGACCACTCCGGTCACCCGCGTGTGCGCGATCCGGCCCGTGATGTCCTGCTGGAGCTGCTCGGCCATCCCGTCGTGCAGCTCTCCCTGGAGGGTGACCAGCAGGGTGTCGCCCAGCTGGAGGACCGGCACCGTGAAGGCGTGTCCCCCCGCGGGTCCGGGCACCCCAGGCCCGAGCCCGGTCACCGCACGCCCGCGTCGACCGCCGGGCCGGCCGACCGGAGCGGCGCGATCTCGACCCCCTGCCGGCTGAGCGCGTAGGCCAGCGCGTCCTCCAGGCTCGCGCGTGTGAGCACCGTGCCGAGGTCGATGCCCAGGTGGACGATGGTCTGCGCGATCGCGGGCCGGATCCCGGAGACGATGCACTCGGCGCCCATCAGCCGGGCCGCCGCCACCGTCTTCATCAGGTGCTGGGCGACCAGCGAGTCGACCGTGGGCACACCGGTGATGTCGAGGATGGCGAACCGGGCGCGCTCGGCGACGATCGCGTCCAGCAGGCTCTCCATGACCACCTGGCTGCGCGCGCTGTCCAGCGTGCCGATCAGCGGCACGGCGACGGTGCTCTCCCAGAGTTTGATCACCGGGGTGGCCGCTTCGAGCAGCTGCTCGCGCTGCCGTGCGATGAGTTCCTCGCCCGCGCTGACCAAGGTCTCCATCACGACCATGCGCAGCGTGCCCATGAGCACGGTCAGGGCCAGCACGCTCTCCTGGGCCTCGGGGGCGTACGGGTCCGGGAACTCGGCGCGCAGCAGTTCGGTCACCGGTGCGCGCAGGGCGGCCACCTCGTCGGCGACCCCGTCCGGGTCGATCCCCGTACGGGTACGGGAGGCCGCCATCCGCCCCAACTGGTCGCGCACCGGCTCGAATCCGGGCGCCCGGATGTCCTCCGTCCGGCCGGAAGCCGCCACCGCCGCCAGCGCGGCCGCCACGGACCTGCCCGCCTCCACGGCCTCGTCCCGTGAGACGGTGAAGACCGTCCGGAACAGCGCGGCGTCCGCCCACCGTTGGGCGATCTGCTCCCGGCGCTGTTCGAGGAAGGCGCTCACCTGGTAATGGGCCGGCTCCTGTTCCGCGTTCCGTTCCGATTCCGACACCTGCATCGCTCCCTTGCACGGACCGGACCGAGACCGCGCTACGGCGCCTCAGCCATTACTTGCCGTATGACAAACATTAGCTCCGGCGCGGGGCAACACCAAACAACTGCCCCTCGCCGCCCCTGGCCTGCGTCTTCCCTGTCCCTCATCGCCCACGCCAGTCCAGACACACCACCAGGGCGTCGTCGTCCGCAACCGGCCCACCGCGATGGCCGCTCAGTTCGCGCAGGACGGCCCGGGGCACATCGGCGGCCGGGAGCAGCCGGGTCGACTGGATCGCCCGGGCCAGGGCGGTGTCGCCGTACGCCTCTCCGCCCGGGGAGGCGACGCCGTACACCCCGTCACTGACGAAGACGAGCCGGTCGCCGGGCTCGGCCCGGAACTCCTGGGCCACGTAGTCGGTCTCCTCGAACATGCCGAGCGGCAGCTGGGCGTCGAAGTCCACCCGCTCCACCGTGCCCCCGCGCATCCGCAGCAGCCGCGGGGACCCGGCGTCCACCGCCCGGACCCGCCCGGTGGCCAGATCGAAGTCGAGCATGAGCACGGACAGATAGCAGCGGCCCCGGTAGTGCGCGTACACCGCCTGGTCGGCCAGGGCGGCCTGGTCGGCGAGGGGGAGACCGGCCCGGCGGGCGTTGCGCAGGGCGTTGATCGCCAGGTTCGTCAGCAGGGAGGCCTCGATGCCCTCGCCCATGCCGTTGGTGACGTAGAGGCTGAGCCGGTCGGCCGTGGCGGACCAGTCGAAGTTGTCGCCGAAGATCGCGTACGCCGGTTCCAGCTGGGCGCCCAGCTCGTACTCGGGGCGGGCGCAGGAGCGGCCCGGCAGCAGCTGCCACTGCATCTCGGCGGCCAGGGTGAGCCGGTCCCTGCGGCGTGCCTGGAGGTACACGTCGGTGTCCCGTTCGGCGACGACGACCTCGTGTGCCAGCACCTGGGCGATCTCGGCGAGTTCGCCGAGGCAGCCGTCGGCGTGCTCGCCGCCCGGCAGGACCACGGTCAGTACGCCGAGCCGGTCGCCGCGCACGGTGACAGGCAGATGCGCTCGGACGCGCTCACCCGGAAGGGCCTCCACCCAGGGCTCCTGAGCCCCGAAGGCCCGGCCCGCCGGGCTGTTGTGCACCGACACCGGCTGGAGGGTGTGCGGCAGCACGGACACCGGCTGGAGCACCGTCATTCCGTAGTCGGCCAGGAAAAGCTCGACGGAGTCCGCCGCGTACTGATCGGTCAGTACACGACGGACCGCGTCCAGCAGTTGATGGGGTGCCGCCGTGCGCAGGGCGCGCTCGGCGGCCACGAATCTGTTCACGATCGTCGTCACGATGGTCGACACACCAATCCTTGGTCCGAATGCGCGGTGGGCGGCTGTGACCCTTGCCCGGGCCACCCCCGGCTCCCCGCGCGCCTAGTACGCTGACGGCCACCCCGGTGCCTGCGAGAGTGTGACTGTGACTTCCCTCCGACCCCGCCCTGAGCCAGCAGAGGTCGCACGTGTGACCTCCACGGCCGCGGAGTTGCTGGAAGTCCTCTGGGGCCGGGCCTCGACGGCACCCGCCTCCGCCTCCCAGCTGCGCGTGCTGCTCATCCTCGAGCACCACGAGGGCATCAACCTGCGCACGCTCGCCGACTCCCTGGCCTCCACACCGCCCTCGACGAGCCGGCTCTGCGACCGGCTGCAGGCGACCGGGTTCGTCGAGCGCGTGGTGAGTCCGGTGGACCGGCGCGAGGTGCGTCTGCGCCTCAGCGGCCGGGGCCGTACGTTCCTCGCCGATCTGCGCGTACGACGGGAACAGGCGCTGCGCGAGGTGCTCGACCAGATGCCCGCGGCCAAGCGGGTCGCGCTGCTGCAGGGTCTCGAGGCGTTCTGCGACGTGGCCGCGGCCCGGATACACGACGCCTCCGACGACTCCGGCTCGCCGGGCACCCGGACTGCCTGAACTCCTCCCCGCCACGCCGCCCCACCCTCCTGTCCCGTCGCAGACTCTTGCGGGTACCCCGACACCGCCCCGACCTGCACCGACTGTGGTCAACGTCTCGATGGGGCATATGCGGGGCATGAGCCGGGCGACTGCGGGTAGCGGCGTTGAAGGTGGCCTGTCGGGGGATGGAAGCGGGCCGGGACTACGAGGGAGGGCCCGTGACGGCGACCACGCGCATCGGCACGACGACGGATTCCGGTACCGAGGCCGGTGAGGTGCTGCCCCAGATCGCCGAGCCGCAGAAGCTCGCCCCGCAGGACGCGCGCGAGCTGACCGGACAGTTCCTGGACCGGCTCGCCGTACTGGAGGAGGGCACTCCCGAGTACCAGTACGCGCGCAACACGCTCATCGAGATGAACATGTCGCTGGTGCGGTTCGCGGCCCGCCGGTTCCGCGGCAGCGGCCAGGCGATGGAGGACGTCGTCCAGGTCGGCATCATCGGGCTGATCAAGGCGATCGACCGCTTCGAGGTCTCCCGCGAGGTGCAGTTCACCAGCTTCGCGGTGCCCTACATCATCGGCGAGATCAAGCGGTTCTTCCGTGACACCTCCTGGGCCGTGCACGTGCCGCGCCGCCTCCAGGAGGCCCGTACGGAACTCGCCAAGGCCACCGAGGAACTGGCCTCCCGCCTCGGCCGCGCGCCCCGGGTCGCCGAACTGGCGGCCCTGATGAACCTCACCGAGGAGCAGGTCGTCGAGGCCCAGGTCGCGGCGAACGGCTACCTCTCCTCGTCCCTCGACGCGACGGTCGGCGGCGACGCGGACGAAAGCGACGCCACGCTCTCGGAGTTCATCGGCGAGGAGGACCCGGCCCTCGAACTGGTCGAGGACTTCCACGCGCTGGCTCCCCTGGTCGCCGAACTCGACGAACGCCAGCGCCTCATCCTCCACCTGCGTTTCGTGGAGGAACTCACCCAGGCCGAGATCGGCGCCCGCCTCGGCATCTCCCAGATGCACGTCTCCCGCCTGATCTCCCGGACGGTGGCACGGCTGCGGGCGGGGATGCTGACGACGGGCTGAGACACCCGGACGCCGGGGTTCCTCCCGTCGCCCCAAAACGAGACAGCGCCCGAGTCGGCCGAAGCCGGCTCGGGCGCTGCGCTGCGGTAGGCCCTGTGGGACTCGAACCCACAACCAATGGATTAAAAGTCCACTGCTCTGCCAATTGAGCTAAGGGCCCTGGCGATGTTGCCCCCACGAGCATAGCCACAGGACGGCGAGTCTCCGATCGGGTATCGGAACGTGACGGCCACACACCACCGTACGGGACGAACGCAGAGCGCCGTGGTCCGCCCGTCGGGGCGGGGCCACGGCGCTCCACACTGCTAAGCGTCAGCCGTTGCGCTTCCAGCGCGGCTTGTCCTCGCGGCGGCCGAAGGAGCCTCCGCCGCGGTGGTCGTCACGACGGCCGTTCGGGCGGTCGTGCCCGCCGGCGCGGTAGCCCGGACGGTCGTCCCGGCGGTCCCGGTTGAAGGGACGGTCGCTGCCACGGTGCCCACCGCGCTCGTCGCGGCGGAAGCCGCCACGGTCACGGTCCCGGTTGAAGCCGCCGCCGCGCTCGTCACGCCGCTCGAAGGAACGGCCGCCACGGTCGCCGCCGCGGTCACGGTCGAAGGAACGCCCGCCGCGGTCGTCACGCCGGAAGCCCCCGCGCTCGCCCCGGTCACCCCGGTCGTCGCGACGGAAACCACGGTCGCGGTCGAAGGAACGGCCACCACGGTCACCACCACGGTCACGGTCACGGTCACGGTTGAAACCGCCGCCGCGCTCGTCACGCCGCTCGAAGGAACGGCCGCCACGGTCACCACCGCGGTCACGGTCGAAGGAACGCCCGCCGCGGTCGCCACCACGGTCACGGTCGAAGGACCGCTCCCGGTCGGCGTACCGGTCACGCCCGTAGCCGCCGCCACGCTCCTCGCGCCGCTCCCGACGCTCGTACGACGGGGAGGACTCGGCGCGCTCCTCGCGGGCCACGTCCTGCGCGGTCGGCTGCTCCGGCACCGACACCTCGACACCGGCCGGAACGTCCGCTGCCGGGCCGGACTCACCGGCGGCCGCGGGCTCCTCGCCCCGCTCGCGCGCGACCCGCGCGAGCAGCCGGTCGGCCTCCTCACGCAGCTCTGTCGCGCGCCGCTGGGCCCGCTCCAGCTCCTTGGTGAGCTGGGCGACCTCACGCTCGGCCTGCTGCGCGGAGTTGCCCACGGACTCGGCCTGGACCTCGGTCATCGACCGGGCGCCGGTGATCTCGGCGACCTCCGGGTCGAAGGCCGCGCCGCCCTGGATGATGTGACGCCCGGCGTCGACGCCCGCGTCCTCCATCAGCCGGAAGATCTGGCGCCGCTGGTGCGGCAGCGAGAGGGAGACGACGGTGCCCGTGCGGCCGGCACGCGCCGTACGGCCCGCGCGGTGCAGATAGTCCTTGTGGTCCCCGGCCGGGTCCACGTTCAGCACCAGGTCGATGCCGTCGACGTGGATACCGCGCGCGGCGACATCGGTGGCGACCAGGACGTTGACGTAGCCGTCCTTGAAGTCGGCCAGCGTCCGCGTCCGGGCGCCCTGGGTCATGCCGCCGTGCAGCGCGTCGGCCTTCGCACCGGCGTCGCGCAGCTGCTCGGCGACACGGTCGGCGCCCAGCTGGGTGCGGACGAAGATGATCGTGCGGCCCTTGCGGGAGGCGATGGCCGCGGTGACCGGCGCCTTGTCCTTGGGCTTCACGATGAGGATGTGGTGCGACATGGTCGTGACGGCGCCCTGGGCGGCGTCGACCTCGTGGCTGACCGGGTTGTTCAGGTACCGGTCGACCAGGGTCTTGATCTCGTTCTCCATGGTCGCGGAGAACAGCATCCGCTGGCCGCCCGCCGGAACCTGGTCCAGCAGCTCGGTGACCTCGGGCATGAAGCCCAGGTCGGACATCTGGTCGGCCTCGTCGAGAACGGCGATCTGCACGTTCTCCAGCGAGCAGGCGCCGCGGTTGATGATGTCGCGCAGCCGGCCCGGGGTGGCGACCAGGATGTCGACGCCGCGCTCCAGGGCGTAGATCTGGTTGCCCATCGACGTACCGCCGCAGACGACCTTCATCTTCAGCCCCATGACGTCGCCGTAGGGCTGGAGCGCGTCGGCGACCTGCATGGCCAGCTCACGGGTCGGCGTGAGGATGACGGCGCGCGGCTTGTGCTTCTCGGTGCGGCCGCCGGCGAGCGTCGCCAGGGTCGGCAGACCGAAGGAGAGGGTCTTGCCGGAGCCGGTGCGGCCACGGCCGAGGATGTCCTTGCCGGCCAGGGCGTCCGGAATGGTCGCGGCCTGGATGGGGAAGGGGGTGGTCACGCCGTTCTGTGCGAGCTTGCGCACGACGCCCTCGGGCAGGCCGAGGTCGGCGAAGGTCACTTCGGGGGTGGCGTCGGCTGCCTCGTTCTCGGGCACGACGACGTGATCAGTACTGGCGATGGACATGCGAATGCGAAACCTTCCGGAGTCTCGATCGGCACGCGCCCGTCAACTCCGTGATTCGCGATTCGCAATACGACCGCCTCAATGCGGTCCACCACGGCAAGGGAGAGTACGCGCCACACGGCGCGCTCTGCAGTGGCGCCGGGCAAGAATGGGATCAAACGATCTGCCACCATACGCACTCCGGGCCCCGCAAGGCAAACCGGACTCCGTAGGAGACAGACCGGGACGCCCTCCGTCGGCCACCGGCCGGGAGAACCTCCCGTCGGTTTCCAACCCACCACCCCCACAGCCTGTTCCCGCCAAGTCCCCGCCGTGACGCAGCTCACCGCGGCGCTACGCCGGTTCCCCCGCCTCCGGAGCCGGCTCCCGCTGCGCCAGCTGCGGCCCCGGCGGCTCGTGCGCCGATGACGAAGGCTCGGGCGTCGGCTCCGGCGATGTCGTCGGCTCGGGCGGTGTCGGCGTGGGCTCCGGTTCGGCCGTCCGGGTGGGAGTGGGCGGCGCCGGCGGCTTGGGCGTCGGCTTCCCCGGCTTCCCCGGCTTGCCGCCCGCCGGCGCGGACGCGCTCGCCGCGGCGGACGGCGACGCCTCGGGAGACGCCGAATCCCCGGGCCTGCCGCGCTCGCCCTTCCCGCCCTTCTTCCCCTTGCCGCGCCCGTGCTTGCCGTCGGCCGCCGCCGCACCGGCCCCGGCACCGCCGCCCGACACCGCCGACCCGCCGTCGGGCGCCTCCCCGCCGCGCTGCCCCGCGGAGTGCGAGGGCTTGGCGCTCCCGCCCGCGCCGTCGGCGCCGACGCTCATGCAGCCGGCGGCAGCGGCCACGGCCACGACCGTGGCGGCCAGGCGGACGGGTACGTACAAGGGGCGCACGGGGCCACCTCCGGGAAGGGTGATGGAGTCAACACCTTCAACTCCCGCCGCCCACAAGAGGACACGCGCCCCGCGTTCACATCACGCTCAGCCGTAGCCCAGGGCGTGAAGGCGCTCGTCGTCGATGCCGAAGTGGTGCGCGATCTCGTGCACCACGGTGACCTCCGTCTCCGCGACGACGTCCTCCCGCGACTCGCACATCCGCAGGGTCGGGTTCCGGTAGATCGTGATCCGGTCCGGCAGCACACCGGCGTACCACTCACCCCGGTCGGTCAGCGGAGTCCCCTCGTACAGCCCGAGCAGCTCGGGATCGTCCGTCGGCGGTTCGTCCTCGACGAACACCGCGACGTTGTCCATCAGTCGGGTCAGCTCCGGCGGGATCCGGTCGAGCGCCTCGGCGACCAGTTCCTCGAACTCCTCGCGCGTCATCTCCAGCACAGGCCCATTGTCGGCCACGACCCGGCCGTACGAGAGCCATCCGGCGTCGCATATCCGGCCCGGGACTTGGGCATACGGGATCAATGGCCCGCGTCCCCGCCGCAGTCCTGAGTGTCCTGAACCCGATCCGCAAGCCCCCGCGCGCCCTGGCCCGCCGCTACCGCTCCCGCCAGGCGCCCACCACGATCGAGCTCGTACGGCAGCCGCACCCGTGGGCCCGGGCGGCCGGACTCGTGGCCGTCGTCCTCCTCGGCGCCTGGCTGGGACTGCTGGTCGTGGGCAACGTCCGGGTCCCGGTCGGCCCCATGAACACCACCATGACCCTGCGCCCCTCCTTCACCGGCGGCACCAAGATCAACATCTCGCCGCTGGGCGCCCTGGCACTCGACAGCCACAACGCCCCCGTCCGCCTGGACGTGAACGTCGACCAGCTCGACCCGGACCGCTCCCAGGCCCTGGTCGACCACC
Source organism: Streptomyces sp. NPDC055506 (assembly GCF_053643595.1). Taxonomy (NCBI): domain Bacteria; kingdom Bacillati; phylum Actinomycetota; class Actinomycetes; order Kitasatosporales; family Streptomycetaceae; genus Streptomyces; species Streptomyces sp. NPDC055506. Next base: position 13,310 of record NZ_JBSHKH010000031.1, read on the forward strand.
CCGAACGCCTCTCCGGCCTCCAGGACGAGGTCACCGAGGACGTCGGCCGCGGCACCCTCGACCTGGCCGTCCGCTCGAGCGTCGCCGTCGTCGCCGGCGCCACCGCTCTCGGCCTCGCGGTCTACCGCCGCCCCCGCCGCGCCCTGGCCGCGGGCGGCCTCGCCCTCACCCTCCTCGCCGCCTCGGGCGGCACGGCCTACGCCACCTGGCGCCCCGACTCCGTCCTGGAACCCAAGTTCTCCGGCCTGCTCACCTCGGCCCCCTCCCTGGTCGGCAACGCGCGCAGCATCGTCACCGAATTCGACGTCTACCAGAAGGAATTGGCCCGCCTGGTCACCAACGTGACCAAGCTCTACGACGCCACCTCGACGCTTCCCGCCTACGCGCCCGACCCCTCCACCATCCGGGTCCTGCACGTCTCCGACATCCACCTCAACCCGGCGAGCTGGAAGATCATCGCCTCGCTCGTGGAGCAGTACAAGGTGGACGTGATCGTCGACTCGGGCGACACGATGGACCACGGCACGGCAGCCGAGAACGGCTTCCTGGACCCCATCGAGGACCTCGGAGCGCCCTACGTCTGGGTCCGCGGCAACCACGACTCGATGCTCACCCAGCGCTATATGGAGGACCTGAAGAACGTCCACGTCCTGGACAACGGCCGCGCGACGACGATCAAGGGCCTGCGTTTCGCGGGCATCGGCGATCCGCAGTACACACCGGACCGCTCGAAGCAGATCGGCGCCGCCCAGTCCCAGGAGCTGGCGGGTGCCCGGCTGGCCACGGCCCTGCGCGACCAGCGCACGGCCGGAACCCCGGTGGACGTCGCCGTCGCCCACGAACCGGCGGCGGTCCGCGAGGTCGACGGCGAAGTCCCCCTGGCCCTGGCCGGCCACCTCCACCACGACGAGACGGAGGTCCTGAAGTACGGCACCCGGCTCCGTATCGAGGGCTCCACCGGTGGCAGCGGCCTGCGCGCCATCGAGGGCAAGCACCCGGACCCCATCGAGGCGTCGATCCTGTACTTCGACCGGGACTCCCGCCACCTCCAGGCCTGGGACGAGATCGAGCTGGGCGGCCTCGGCCTCACGACGGCCGAGGTCAGCCGCCACCTGCCGGAGGAGAACCAGCCCGGTGCGCAACCGTCGCCGAGTACCCCTACCGAGGGCACCCCGTCCGCCTCCCCCTAAACCGTTTTGGCGATAGGTCCCGCCATCCCATATGCTTCTCACGTCCCCGACGCGCTGAGAAGCGCGCAGGCGGGCCGATAGCCCTCATCGTCTAGCGGCCTAGGACGCCGCCCTTTCAAGGCGGTAGCACGGGTTCGAATCCCGTTGGGGGCACGCACCACCCTGTGCGACACTGTCGTACGACACGCTTGGTCCTGTGGAGCAGTTTGGAGTGCTCGCCACCCTGTCAAGGTGGAGGCCGCGGGTTCAAATCCCGTCAGGACCGCTGAGGTTTCACGTGAAACCTCGTGGCTGGGTAGCTCAGTTGGTACGAGCGTCCGCCTGAAAAGCGGAAGGTCGCCGGTTCGACCCCGGCCCCAGCCACCGCAGCCCTATCAGGGCATACGGCCCCACCGAAGATCATCGGTGGGGCCGTTTCCGTGTCGGCTACGCCAGCCCGTACCCCGGTCCGCGCGAGGAACCGCCGGATGATCTTGAAGGCTAGGATCGGGCACAACCCCTCATTCGACCCGAGGGGTTCACGCTGCGATGCGTGAAGAGGAAACGGGGCGCGGAATGAAGAAGACAGTCGGCAGAATCGCCATCGCTCTCGCGGTGGCCGTCGGCGGTGTGGTGGCCACCAGCGGTACGGCGAACGCCTACGCCACCTGGGATTGCAAGTACTCCAAGCAGAGGACGGCCTCGGGCAGCGGGGACACCGTCATCCTGCAGATCTGGCGGTGCCCGGACGGGCACGACTACGCCAGGGGGATCATCTCCGGCAGCGCCAACGCCTCCAAGGCGCGGGTGTGGCTGGACGACTCGATCAACGGCGGGAAGAACTGGACCGCGCGCCAGTACACGACCAGCCCGTCGAGGTCGACGCAGACGCCGCAGAACAACGTGCTGTACGACGGCTCGCCGCACAAGGTGCGGGCCTGTGGTGACACCAGCGGTCACAGGACCATCTGCACGGCCTGGTACTGACTGAGCCACCGCCCATTCAGGGCGCGAGCCCCTCTCCGGCAGCACGGGAGAGGGGCTCAGTCATGTGGTGGTTCATGTCGATGCCACGTCCTGACGAGGGCCGACCCAGGTGGTCAGGGCGGTCAGCAGTGCGTCGTGGTCGTGGTCGTCCGCGGCCCAGGCGACATAGCCGTCCGGGCGGACCAGCAGCACCGCCGGGGCCTTCGAGCCGGCGGCCGGGCTGACGGTGATCATCCGTCCCTCCCAGCCCGTCACCTCGGGGAACCGGCTGACGAGCACGAAACGGCAGGCGCGCAGGGCCTCGTACAACCGCGTCGCGGAGCCGGTGCCGGTGACGGAGCCGGTGCTCGGGGCGAGTTTCAGGTCGGGAGCCCGGTGGCCGGTGAGGGGGTGGGCGCCGGAGGGTGCCGGGTAGGAGATGGCGAGACCCGTCGCCTTGGCGGCCAGACGGTCGGCCACCGGCGGGACGGCGGCGGCGGCGCGCGAGAGCAGGTTCATGGCGGTGCTCAGCACGGGCGAATGGATCAGCGCCAGCCGCATCATCCTGCCGCTGTCCCGGATCACTTCCCGTCCGATCGGGTGCCGCTCGGCCTGGTACCCGTCGAGCAGCCCCTCCGGCGCCCGCCCGCGTACCACCGCCGCCAGCCGCCAGGCGAGGTTGGCGGCGTCCTGCAGGCCGGTGTTCATGCCCTGGCCGCCTGCCGGAGAGTGCACATGCGCGGCGTCGCCCGCGAGCAGCACCCGTCCGAGCCGGTACCGCGGCACCTGGCGCTCGTCGGTCTGGAAGCGGGACACCCAGCGCGGATCGTGCATGCCGAAGTCGGTCCCCAGGGCCTTGCGGGTGATCGTCCGCACATCCTCCAGATCGAGAGGGGCCTCGACCGGCAGCTGCTTGCCGCGGTCCCAGGCGACCACCCGGTGCCAGCCGTCGCCCAGCGGGGAGACGAAGGCGATCCCCTCCCGGACCGCGTTCGCCACCGGCATGGCCTGCGGCACGGCCAGCCGGACATCGGCGAGCATCACCGAGCGCAGCGCGGCCCGGCCGGGGAACGGAAACCCCAGCGCCCGCCGCACGACACTGTTCATGCCGTCCGCGCCGACCAGGTAACGGGCACGGCGAGTGCGGGGTGTGCCGTCGGACCGGCGCACGGTGACGCTCACGCCGTCGGCGTCCTGCTCGACCCCGGTGACCTCCGCGCCGGCCACCACCTCGGCCCCGACCGCCTCGGCCCGCTTCGCCAGCACCGCCTCGGTCGCGTACTGAGGGGTCAGCAGCATGTACGGGAATCTGCTCGGCAGCCGCTTCAGATCCAGCTGTGCGTCCCCGATCATCTGGAGCTTGCCGATCTGGACACCGCCGGCGACGAGTTCGTCGGCGATGCCCCGGGCGTCCAGCAGTTCGAGCGTCCGGGCATGGACCGCGAAGGCCCGGGTCAGCCGCGACCTCTCGGTGCGGCGCTCGAGCACGGTGACGGAGACGCCCGCAGCGGACAGGTCTCCGGCGAGCATCAGACCGGTGGGGCCTGCACCCACGATCAGGACTTCGGTGGCTTCGGGCATGGGACGGGAGGCCCTCCTCGTGAGCGGCTGCCGTACGACATCACCGCCATGCAATCGCCGCCCGAACGAGAAACGGTCAAACCTCACTCCGCGCCGTGGGGAGTGGGCCGTGGGCCGTGGGACAAAACCGTTCGCCACGGATTTCCCGGGGATGAGATCCTGGATTCCGTATGTCTACGCACCCCGCCCCCGCCCTCGGCGCCCTCGCCCCCCGCCTGACCGAGCTGTCCCTGCGCGACGCGCACCGGCTCGGCCGCAGGCTCGAAGGCGCGCGCAAGATCCGTAAGCCGGAGGCCCAGGCCGCCGTGCTCGCCGAGATCGAGGCGGAGGTCGCCAAGGCCGAGGAGCGAATGGCCGGGCGGCGCACCCGTGTGCCCGAGGTCACGTACCCCGAGCAGCTGCCGGTCAGCCAGAAGAAGGACGCGATCGCCGACGCCATCCGCGACCACCAGGTCGTGATCGTCGCCGGTGAGACCGGTTCCGGGAAGACCACGCAGATCCCGAAGATCTGCATGGAGCTGGGGCGAGGCGTGCGCGGCATGATCGGGCACACACAGCCCCGTCGTATCGCCGCCCGCACCGTCGCCGAGCGCGTGGCGGAGGAGCTGGACACCCCGCTCGGCGAGGCCGTCGGCTGGAAGGTCCGTTTCACCGACCAGGTCGACCCCGAGGCCACCTTCGTCAAGCTGATGACGGACGGCATCCTGCTCGCCGAGATCCAGACCGACCGCGAGCTGCGCGCCTACGACACGATCATCATCGACGAGGCCCACGAGCGGTCCCTCAACATCGACTTCCTGCTGGGCTACCTCGCCCAGCTGCTGCCGAAGCGGCCCGACCTCAAGGTCGTCATCACCTCGGCCACCATCGACCCCGAGCGCTTCTCCCGGCACTTCGGCGACGCCCCCATCATCGAGGTCAGCGGCCGTACGTACCCCGTGGAGGTGCGCTACCGGCCGCTCCTCGAAGAGGACTCCGACGACGCCGACCGCGACCAGATCACCGCGATCACCGACGCCGTGGAGGAGCTCCAGAAGGAGGGCAAGGGCGACATCCTCGTCTTCCTCTCCGGCGAGCGGGAGATCCGGGACACGGCCGACGCGCTCACGAAGAAGCAGTACAGATTCACCGAGATCCTGCCCCTCTACGCCCGGCTGTCGCACGCCGAGCAGCACCGTGTCTTCCAGCCGCACACCGGACGCAGGATCGTTCTGGCGACCAACGTCGCCGAGACCTCCCTCACCGTCCCGGGCATCAAGTACGTCATCGACCCGGGCTTCGCGCGGATCTCCCGCTACAGCCACCGCACCAAGGTCCAGCGCCTGCCCATCGAGCCGGTCTCCCAGGCCAGCGCCAACCAGCGCAAGGGCCGCTGCGGCCGTACGTCCGACGGCATCTGCATCCGCCTCTACGGCGAGGACGACTTCAACGCCCGCCCGGAGTTCACGGACGCGGAGATCCTCCGTACGAACCTCGCCTCCGTCATCCTGCAGATGACCGCGGCCGGCCTCGGCGACATCGAGAAGTTCCCCTTCATCGACCCGCCGGACCACCGCAACATCCGCGACGGCGTGCAGCTCCTCCAGGAGCTCGGCGCCTTCGACCCGGCCCAGAAGGACCTCCGCAAGCGGCTCACGCAGACCGGCCGCAAGCTCGCCCAGCTGCCGGTCGACCCGCGGCTGGCCCGGATGGTGCTGGAGGCCGACCGGAACGGCTGCGTCCGCGAGGTCATGGTCATAGCGGCCGCGCTGTCCATCCAGGATCCGCGCGAGCGCCCGTCCGACAAACAGGCGCAGGCCGACCAGCAGCACGCCCGTTTCAAGGACGAGACCAGCGACTTCCTGGCCTTCCTCAACCTGTGGCGCTACGTCCGCGAGCAGCAGAAGGAGCGGGGCTCGTCCTCCTTCCGCCGGATGTGCAAGCAGGAGTACCTCAACTTCCTTCGCATCCGCGAATGGCAGGACATCTACTCGCAGTTGCGCACGGTCGCGAAGCAGATGGGCATCCACCTCAACGAGGACGACGCCCCGGCCGACCGCATCCACGTCTCCCTGCTCGCCGGCCTGCTCTCCCACATCGGCATGAAGGACGTGAAGGACGCCGGAGGAGAGGGCGGGAGAAGCACAGGGAAGAACGAGTACCTGGGCGCGCGGAACGCCAAGTTCGCGGTCTTCCCGGGCTCGGCCCTCTTCAAGAAGCCCCCGCGCTTCGTGATGTCCGCCGAACTCGTCGAGACGTCCCGCCTCTGGGCCCGCGTCAACGCGAAGATCGAGCCCGAGTGGGTCGAGCCCCTCGCCGCCCATCTCCTCAAGCGCACGTACAGCGAGCCGCACTGGGAGAAGGACCAGGCAGCGGTGATGGCCTACGAGAAGGTCACGCTGTACGGCGTACCGATCGTGGCGCAGCGGAAGGTCAACTACGGCCGGATCGACCCGGAGGTCAGCCGCGACCTGTTCATCCGGAACGCGCTCGTCGAGGGCGACTGGCGCACGCACCACAAGTTCTTCTCGGACAACCGCCGCCTCCTCACCGAGGTGGAGGAGCTGGAGCACCGGGCCCGGCGCCGGGACATCCTGGTCGACGACGAGACACTGTTCGACTTCTACGACCAGAAGATCCCCGAACACGTCGTCTCCGGCGCGCACTTCGACTCCTGGTGGAAGCGCAAGCGGCACGAGCAGCCCGACTTCCTCGACTTCGAGCGCGAGATGCTCATCAACGAGAAGGCGAGCGAGGTCACCAAGGCGGACTACCCGGACTCCTGGCGCCAGGGGAACCTCAAGTTCCGAGTGACGTACCAGTTCGAGCCGGGCGCGGACGCCGACGGCGTGACCGTCCACATCCCGCTCCAGGTCCTCAACCAGGTCACGGACGAGGGCTTCGACTGGCAGATCCCGGGCCTGCGGGAAGAGGTCGTCGTGGAGCTGATCCGGTCCCTGCCCAAGCCGATCCGCCGCCACTACGTCCCCGCGCCGAACTACGCGAAGGCGTTCCTGGACAGCGCGGTACCGCTCCAGGAGCCGCTCACGACGACGATGGTCCGCGAGCTGCGGCGCAAGGTCGGTGTGCCCTTCGAGGCGGAGGACTTCGACTGGTCCAAGGTCCCCGACCACCTCAAGGTCACGTTCCGGATCGTCGACGAGCGGCGTCGCAAGCTCGCGGAGGACAAGGACCTGGAGGCGCTGAAGCTCCAGCTGCGGCCGAAGGCCCGCAAGGCGCTCTCCCAGGCCGCGGCGGCCACCGCCGAGCGCCAGGGCGGCGAGTCCCTGGAGCGCAAGGGCCTCACCGACTGGACGATCGGCACGCTCACGCGTGTCTTCGAGACCAAGCGGGCCGGCCAGCCGGTGAAGGCGTACCCGGCGCTGGTCGACGACGGCGACACGGTCTCCGTACGCCTCTTCGACACGGAGGCGGAGCAGGCGCAGGCCATGTGGAAGGGCACGCGCCGCCTGATCCTCCGCAACATCCCGGTGAACCCGGCGAAGTTCGCCTCCGAGAAGCTGACGAACGCGCAGAAGCTGGCGCTGTCCGCGAATCCGCACGGCTCGATCCAGGGCCTGTTCGACGACTGCGCGATGGCGGCGGCCGACAAGCTGATCGGGGACTTCGGCGGGCCGGCGTGGGACGAGGAGTCCTACCGGAAGCTGTACGACAAGGTCCGCGCGGAGATCGTCGACACGACGGTCCGTACGGTGGGCCAGGTGCAGCAGGTCCTGGCCGCCTGGCAGGCCTGTGAGCGCCGTCTGAAGGGCGTACGCAGCCCGGCGCTGCTGGCGAACCTCCAGGACGTGCGGGGGCAGCTGGACGCCCTTGTGAAGCCGGGCTTCGTGACGGAGGCGGGGCTGCGGCGCCAGCCGGACCTGATGCGCTATCTGGTGGCGGCGGACCGGCGGCTGCAGCAGATGCCGGCGAACGTCCAGCGGGACACGACGCGGATGCAGAAGGTCCACGAGATGCAGGACGAGTACGCCTGGCTGCTGGAGCAGATGCCGCAGGGCCGGCCGGTCCCCTCGTCGGTCCTCGACATCCGCTGGATGATCGAGGAGCTCCGGGTCAGCTACTTCGCCCATGCGCTGGGCACGGCGTACCCCGTCTCCGACAAGCGGATCGTCAAGGCGATCGACGCGGAAGTCCCGTAATCGCCCGTGCGCGTTGGGTGAGTTCGCGCAGGGCCCCACCCCTCCTGTACAGTCTCTTCTCGCAGCGCAACGCACACGGAATCCAATATGCGACTCCGTCGCGCGGGCCCTGCGAAACCTGGTCCTGTGGAGCAGTTTGGAGTGCTCGCCACCCTGTCAAGGTGGAGGCCGCGGGTTCAAATCCCGTCAGGACCGCAGTGAAGTGAGCAGGGCCCGCACCCCCAGGGGACGCGGGTCCTTTCTCATGCCCGGCAACCACGCCCCCTCGCCACCCTGTCAAGGTGGAGGCCGCGCCCGCGGCGCAGCCGCAATCAGACGCAGCAAATCCCGTCAGGACCGCAAGCGAAAGAGCCCGGATCTTCGGATCCGGGCTCTTTTCGTGTGTCTTGCCCCCGTAGGAGCCCCGTAGGAGCCTCCAAGGCTCCCCCACGCCGTCTTGACGGGCTCTCGTTCGCTCGGTACCCAGAAACCAGGGCCGTTCCCCGTGCGGCCTTCTGGAGGTGGCGTATGGCGGCATCGGCTAGGCACGAGACGCGGGCCCTGCTCCGCGCGCACCTGTCGGCCGCGTCGTCGTACCGGCACCTCACACGTCACTGCCCGATCTGCCACCGCCTGCTGCGGCTGGCGATGGAGTCCGCTCCGGGCCGGCCCCAACGCCCGTCTGAGCATGGGGTACTGGAGCCGGAGGCTCCACTACCGCACCCGTGCCAGAGCTAACAAGCCGATCGGTATGTGACGGGTGTCACCGCATGAGTTTTGGAAAGTGCGGTACTTACACCCCGCCTACAACAGGTCAATTTAATATGTGCAATTGCACCCAACCCCGGGGGTGTCGCGCACAGGAGATCCGACACCCCTCCTCAGACTCCGACAAGGCCGCTCACAGCAGGCCCGGCAGACCGGCGGTCGGCGCACAAAAAAGATCGCGCTGGACCCGGCGGAGTCCAACGCGATCTACGACGCACCCTGTTACGTGCCTGCGAAGCTCTGACTGGCTTGGGCGTGGGGCCTGTTGGGGCAGGACCCGCGTCGCTTGGAGCTAGGGTTCCGGACGCCTCGGCCAGTGGGGGACCAGCCGGTTTGTCCGGTATTCAATTGTTCAGGCCTCGCTGCGCTGCTGCGGAATGCCCGCGAGCAGAGCGCGGACCTCAGCCTCGCGGTAACGCCGATGCCCGCCAAGCGTGCGGATCGACGTGAGCTTGCCGGCCTTCGCCCACCGCGTGACCGTCTTCGGGTCCACACGGAACATGGTGGCGACCTCAGCCGGGGTCAGCAGCGGCTCGGCATCAGGGGTGCGAGCGGTCATGAGCGGCCTCCTCGGGAGAACCGAACCTTCTCGGTTCTTTCCTCTAAATTCTGCACCTTGACCCGCGTTGCCCGAAATGGCGGACGCGAGTCGAGTCGGTTATAGGACGAACGGCTTGTCCTCGGCACTACAACTACACCATCCGTCCAGCCTCGTCGGCCAAACCGATGGAATTGCCCCTCCAGGTGTTCATCAGCGACGGAAGCCGATGGACCATGCCATAGCGGACAGTCACGCCGCTGTGACGATCAGTCACAGCGGCGATCAGGAGTCACGAGACCCCCCAAAGCATGCAATGCTGAGATTCCGCCCATAGTGCAGCACTACGGGACGGAAGGAGCCCCCCGGACTCCTTGTCCTATTTTGGCATGAGGAGGGGCAAGGGGCGCAAGAGCCACGTACGTGTAGTCCGTCACGCTTGGCCAACTTGGGAGGTACGCCCGGATCGGGTCCTACGTCCCTTGTTGACGAAGCCTCAGGAAACGCACAGTCCGCTTCAGGAACTCGGTTGCGAGGACAAAACCTCAAATCGGGCGGTTCGTCAAACGTCAGTTCGTGACCGACCGCGAGCCGTCCGTAGTGATCACAAGGTCAGAGGTCAGTTGGCCGACCGAAGATCCCGCACGGAACGCCACCGCTCCACCAGCCGCCCGTACGCCGCCCCCGCGGCCGTCCCGTCGCCCCGGCGCAGCGCGGCGATCCCCTCGGCCACGTCCGCCGCCGAGTGGTCGTCCTCCAGCGCCCCGGCCGGCACGGCGTGCACCAGACCGCCGTAGTCCAGTTCCACGAGCGAACGCGGGTGGAACTCCTCCAGCCAGCGTCCGACGTCCACCAGGCCGTCGATCAGCGGCCCCTCGTCCATGGCCTCCTTCAGGGCCCTGAGGCCCCGGGCCACGCGCCGCCGGGCCTGGACCATCGGCGTGCGGTAGCGCAGCACGGGCGGGCTGTCGACCGAGGCGCCCTTGTCGTACTCACGCTCCTCGTCGGAGACCAGCACGAACCAGTTGATCGGCACCTGCCAGGTCGCCGTACGGATCCACGGCCGGGCGTCCGGGTTGATCGCCAGCCAGCGCTCGTAGTCCTGGGTGGCCTGGTCGCGCAGGAACGGCGGCAGGACCGCGTCCAGGACGGGCTGCGGGAGCTCCTCGGAGAGCTCGTCCAGGGCCTGCCATCCGCGCAGCCGGGTGCGCCAGGGGCAGACGCAGACGACGCCGTCGACGTCGAGCACGAAGGCGTCCTCGCTCTCGTGCACCGGCACCGGGACCGGCGGGGTGGGCGCCAAGTCGGCCAGGGCACGGCGGAGTTCGTCCTGGTACGAGGGACGGTCCGTACGACGCGCGTAGCGGGCCCAGTGGCTGCGCTCCGGCTCGGGGAAGGCGGCCAGCGGTTCGTACACGCGCAGGTAGGTCGCGTAGGGGACGATCACCGAGGACACCTTGGGCACGCCTGCTCCCTCCCCCGCGCTCCGTCGCGAAAACCTGCGGGACCCACTCACGAACGCACGGGAAGACTATGCAAATCGTCGCACGGCTGTACTCCGCACGGAGGGGATCCTGTGCACGGTGCCTCCGATGGACGCACCAGGCTCTAATCTCATGCTCAACAGCTCCCGCCACCCACACGGGAGCCCAGCCCCACCCGCCGCAACTTACTCAGGAGTCACCACAGTGACCGACGTAGCCGGCGCGCCTGCTGATGTACTGCACACCCTGTTCCACTCGGACCAGGGGGGTCATGAGCAAGTCGTGCTCTGCCAGGACCGCGCGAGCGGCCTCAAGGCCGTCATCGCCATCCACTCCACCGCCCTGGGCCCCGCGCTCGGCGGTACGCGCTTCTACCCGTACGCGAACGAGGCGGAGGCCGTCGCCGACGCGCTGAACCTCGCGCGCGGCATGTCGTACAAGAACGCCATGGCCGGTCTCGACCACGGCGGCGGCAAGGCCGTGATCATCGGCGACCCGGAGCGGATCAAGAGCGAGGAGCTGCTCCTCGCCTACGGCCGCTTCGTGGCCTCCCTCGGCGGCCGCTACGTCACCGCCTGCGACGTCGGTACGTACGTGGCCGACATGGACGTCGTGGCCCGCGAGTGCCGCTGGACGACCGGCCGCTCCCCCGAGAACGGCGGCGCCGGGGACTCCTCCGTGCTCACCGCCTACGGCGTCTACCAGGGCATGCGCGCCTCCGCCCAGCACCTGTGGGGCGACCCGACGCTGCGCGCGAAGCGGATCGGCATCGCCGGTGTCGGCAAGGTCGGCCACCACCTGGTGGAGCACCTGGTGAAGGAGGGCGCCGAGGTCTTCGTCACGGACGTGCGCGAGGACGCCGTGCGCCGGATCACCGAGCGGCACCGGGACGTGATCGCCGTCAAGGACACCGACGAGCTGATCCGGATCGACGGGCTGGGCATCTACGCCCCCTGTGCGCTGGGCGGCGCCCTGGACGACGACACCGTGCCCGTGCTGACCGCCGAGGTGGTCTGCGGGGCCGCCAACAACCAGCTCGCCCACCCGGGTGTGGAGAAGGACCTCGCCGACCGCGGGATCCTCTACGCGCCGGACTACGTGGTGAACGCCGGCGGTGTCATCCAGGTGGCCGACGAGTTGCACGGCTTCGACTTCGAGCGGTGCAAGACCAAGGCGGCGAAGATCTACGACACGACGCTGGCCATATTCGCACGTGCGAAGGAGGACGGCATTCCGCCGGCCGCCGCGGCCGACCGGATCGCCGAGCAGCGGATGCACGACGCGGCCATGGCCCGCCGGGCGCGCTGAACCGGAGGCGGAAACGGGACTGACCCGGAGGGGTCTCGTACGTTTGGCCGGTACCCGTCGGTGGGCAGTTAGAGAGAACTCTCACTTCTACCGGCGGGTCGACCGCCGATAAGTGGTTAAAATCGCGGTTGACCAGCGAGGACGGGGCGCCTCGAGGGTCCTGGGCGCGGGCACGTCATGCGGGCGACGTACCGTATGGGCGCGGGCTCAGGTACCGTGGAAGCCCTACGGACACGGTCTCTCTGCGGAGAGTCCGTGCCGGACCATGAACGCGTGTCAAGACTCTGGGGCCGTCGAGCCCCGTCGTTGAGGGGGTCGAGCCATGGGGCGCGGCCGGGCCAAGGCCAAGCAGACGAAGGTCGCCCGCCAGCTGAAGTACAACAGCGGTGGGACTGACCTCTCACGCCTGGCCGAGGAGCTGGGTGCATCGCCTTCGAATCCGCAGCCGCCTAACGGCGAGCCGGTGGTCGAGGACGATGATCAGGACGAGGACCTGTACGCACGGTACGCCGACCTCTATGAGGACGACGACGAAGATGAGGACGACCAGTCCTCACAACACCGTCGCGGCGCTTGACCCTGCACTGAGCACTCACCCGGTCGGTGACTCCGGTCACCGACCGGGTTCTGTGCTGCCCGCAGGGTTACGACCGTGCCTCAGCTCGCGTAGTCACCGATCAGGGCGGCGCCGGTGGTGTGCTCGCCCCGGTCCGTGATCTCGCCTGCCACCCAGGCGTCCACACCACGGTCGGCCAGAGTCGTCAGGGCCACGTCCGTGGACTCCTGCGGCACGATCGCGATCATGCCCACGCCCATGTTCAGGGTCTTCTCCAGCTCCAGGCGCTCGACCTGACCCGTCCGGCCGACGAGGTCGAAGATCGGGGCCGGGGTCCAGGTGGAGCGGTCGACGATCGCGTGCAGGCCGTCCGGGATCACCCGGGCGAGGTTCGCCGCGAGTCCGCCGCCGGTGATGTGGCTGAAGGCGTGCACCTCGGTGGTGCGCATCAGGGCCAGGCAGTCCAGCGAGTAGATCTTCGTCGGCTCCAGCAGCTCCTCACCGAGGGTGCGGCCGAGCTCGTCGATGTGGGCGTCCAGCGCGAGACCCGCCTGGTTCAGCAGCACATGCCGGACGAGGGAGTACCCGTTCGAGTGAAGACCGGAGGCCGCCATGGCGATCACCGCGTCACCCGTACGGATACGATCCGCGCCCAGCAGCCGGTCGGCCTCCACGACACCCGTGCCGGCGCCGGCGACATCGAAGTCGTCCTCGCCGAGCAGGCCCGGGTGCTCGGCGGTCTCGCCGCCGACCAGGGCGCAGCCGGCCAGTACACAGCCCTCGGCGATGCCCTTGACGATGGCGGCGACCCGCTCGGGGTGGACCTTGCCGACACAGATGTAGTCGGTCATGAACAGCGGCTCGGCGCCGCAGACCACGATGTCGTCCATGACCATGGCGACCAGGTCGTGGCCGATCGTGTCGTAGATCCCGAGCTGGCGGGCGATGTCGACCTTGGTGCCGACCCCGTCCGTGGCGGAGGCGAGCAGAGGACGCTCGTAGTTCTTCAGGGCGGAGGCGTCGAAGAGGCCGGCGAAGCCGCCGAGGCCGCCGAGGACCTCGGGGCGCTGGGCCTTCTTCACCCACTCCTTCATGAGTTCTACGGCGCGGTCGCCCGCTTCGATGTCGACGCCCGCGGCTGCGTAGCTGGCGCCGCCCTCGGCACTGTGGGTCTCAGACATGGCTGTGAGAGCTTTCGTGTCGTACGGCAGGTGATACGGGCTGACTACGGGCGGCGGATCGCGTCGGCGGCGGCCGTGGCGGCCGGGCCGGCGGCCAGCTCGGTCTCCAGGAGCTGCTTGCCGAGCAGCTCGGGGTCCGGGAGCTCCATCGGGTATTCGCCGTCGAAGCAGGCGCGGCAGAGGTTCGGCTTGGCGATGGTGGTCGCCTCGATCATGCCGTCGATGGAGATGTACGCCAGGGAGTCGGCGCCCATCGAAGTGCCGATCTCGTCGACGGTCATGCCGTTGGCGATGAGCTCGGCGCGGGTGGCGAAGTCGATGCCGAAGAAGCAGGGCCACTTCACGGGCGGCGAGGAGATCCGGATGTGGACCTCGGCGGCGCCGGCCTCGCGGAGCATGCGGACCAGGGCCCGCTGGGTGTTGCCGCGCACGATCGAGTCGTCGACGACGACCAGGCGCTTGCCCTTGATGACTTCCTTGAGGGGATTCAGCTTCAGACGGATGCCGAGTTGGCGGATGGTCTGTGAGGGCTGGATGAAGGTGCGGCCGACGTAGGCGTTCTTCACCAGGCCGGAGCCGAAGGGGATGCCGGACGCCTCCGCGTAGCCGATGGCGGCGGGGGTGCCGGACTCCGGGGTCGCTATGACGAGGTCGGCGTCGACCGGGGCTTCCTTGGCGAGCTTGCGGCCCATCTCCACGCGGGAGAGGTAGACGTTCCGGCCGGCGATGTCGGTGTCCGGGCGGGCCAGATACACGTACTCGAAGACACAGCCCTTGGGCTTCGCTTCCGCGAATCGAGAGGTGCGCAGGCCGTTCTCGTCGATGGCGACGAACTCGCCCGGCTCGATCTCGCGGACGTAGGAGGCGCCGCAGATGTCGAGGGCCGCGGACTCGGAGGCCACGACCCAGCCGCGCTCCAGGCGGCCGAGGACCAGCGGGCGGATGCCCTGCGGGTCGCGGGCCGCGTACAGCGTGTGCTCGTCCATGAAGACGAGGGAGAAGGCGCCCTTGACCTGCGGGAGGACGCTGTGGGCGGCCTCCTCGATGGTCAGCGGCTTGCCGTCCTCGTCGACCTGGGCCGCGAGGAGCGCGGTGAGCAGGTCGGTGTCGTTGGTCGCCGCGACGCGCGGGGTGCGGCCGCCCTCCTGCTTGGGCAGGTCGGCGACCATCTCGGCGAGCCGGGCGGTGTTGACCAGGTTGCCGTTGTGGCCGAGCGCGATGGAGCCGTGCCCGGTGGCACGGAACGTCGGCTGGGCGTTCTCCCACACGGAGGCACCGGTGGTCGAGTAACGGGCGTGTCCGACCGCGATGTGTCCCTGGAGCGAGCCGAGGGAGGTTTCGTCGAAGACCTGGGAGACCAGGCCCATGTCCTTGAAGACAAGGATCTGAGAGCCGTTGCTGACCGCGATTCCCGCGGATTCCTGGCCTCGATGCTGGAGGGCGTAGAGCCCGAAGTACGTGAGCTTGGCGACCTCTTCGCCCGGAGCCCAGACACCGAAGACGCCACAAGCGTCCTGGGGGCCCTTCTCACCGGGGAGCAGGTCGTGGTTGAGTCGTCCGTCACCACGTGGCACGCCACCGAGTGTAGGCGAGGTCGACCACTGGTCCGAATTGGGGATAACGGACTTTTTGGTGGATCACTGTGCGGCGACGGCTCGCACACTCGTACCGTTCTCGCTGGTCAGCGTCAGAGTTTGATGATCGACTCCGTACTTCAGCTTCCCGTCGAAAAGTCGCAGCAGGGTCTTCTCGCCTGCCATGAGTGAGTCTTCGCACATCATGCGGGTCGTGGCCGGAGGGCCCAGGGTGATACTGCCGTCGCGCACGGTGGCCTTGGCGTTGACCTTGTTGCAGCCGAGGCTTCCGGAGACGGTGCCCTTCTTCTCGTCGAAGGTGAGATGGGCGCGGCCGTCGGCCTCCGGGGTCGTGACGGTCCACTTGGTGCCGCTGAGCTCGGCGTCCTCGGCCTTGGTGAGACGGACGGTGTCGCCCTTTTCGGTGGTGAGGGTGAGGCGGTCGCCGTCCACCTTCGCCTTGAACTCCTGGTCGGAGAGCGTGCGAGCGAGGGCCTCCTCGAAGTCCATGGGCTTGTTCTGGCAGGCCATCTCGGTGGCCATGGTCTTGCTGAGCCGGATGCGGTCGCCTTCGACGGTGGCGTCGGCGCCGAAGTTGTTGCAGCCGAAGCTGCCCTCGGCCCGGCCCTTGTCGATGGTCACGTGGGCGCCGGTGGGTGCCTTCTGGGTCTTGCCGTCCGCGGTGACGCTGTCCACGCTCCACCGCATGCCGGTCACCGTCGGCTTGTCGGCACCGACCGAACCACTGCCGCTGTCCGCCTTCTCACTGCCGCAGGCCGCCATGAGCGGGACGAGCATGGCGGCGGCCGTCAGGGTCATGCGCTGCTTCTGCCTGTCCATGCCACTTCGACGGGGGACCCGGGGGGATCGGTTCCCCTTATGTCATCAGCGGCAGGTAGGGGGACAGGTCCGCGCGCTCTCCACTGGCGCTGACCTGCGCGTCCTGGAGCGCCTGCGGCCAGGCCAGCCGCCCGGTCGCCAGCCGGATCCAGGTGAGCGGGTCCGTCTCGACGACGTTGGGCGGGGTGCCCCGGGTGTGCCTCGGACCCTCCACGCACTGCACGACCGCGTACGGCGGCACCCGCACCTCCGTCGAGCCGCCGGGCGCCTTCGCCGCGAGCGCGTCGGCGAGCAGCCGGGTGCAGGCGGCGAGGGCCTGACGGTCGTAGGGGATGTCCAGGCCGGGGACGGCGGCGTTGAGGTCGTCGGTGTGGACGACGAGTTCGACGGTGCGGGTGACGACGTAGTCGGCCAGGGGGAGCGCGCCCGTACTGGTGGGGAGCAGCCGGCCGGTGGGGTGCGCGTCGAGGTTCGCGGTGAAGCGGTGCTCGGCGCCGGCGAGGTGGGCGTCGAGGTCCGGGTGCTCCTCGGACAGGCGGCGGGCGGTGCCGGCGATGGCGGGGGCGTCGTCGGCGATGGCGAAGGGCCAGTCGAGCAGCCGGCCGTCCTGCCGCGCGGGCTCGGGCTCCCCGAGCAGCCGGTCCACGGCGTCCAGGGCCATGGCGCAGTGCGCGACCAGCTCGCGCACGGACCAGTCGCCGAGGCGCGTGGGCAGGGCCAGCCGGTCGGGGCCGAGGGTGGCCACGGACCGGCGTATGTTCCCGAACTGGGCGAGCACGGCGGCTCGGGTCTTGGCGGGGTCGTAGGCGCGGGGGCGCTTCTTGGCCGGAGGCATGGGGGTCAGCCTAGGCACGGGCTATGACAGTCGGGGGTGCCTCGAAGGTCTCGCCGTTGCGGGGCACGCCGATGCCCTGCCAGGTGAAGGGGAGCCCGCGGGCCGCGTCCGGGTCCGGGGCGTCCATCAGCTGGAAGTGGAGGTGCGGCTCGGAGGAATTGCCGGAGTTGCCGCAGCGGGCGAGCGGTTGTCCGGCCTGGACGCGGTCGCCCTCGCGGACGGTGAGGGAGCCGCGTTGCAGGTGGGCGTAGGCGGCGTAGGTGCCGTTGCCGAGGTCGAGGACTATGTGGTTGCCGAGGATGCGGCTGACTCCGGACATCTCTCGTACCGAGCCTTCGGCGAGCATCAGGTACAGCAAGCCGAGCAGCGAGTTGCGGCTGAGGTGGTCGCGCTGCCCGTCCGCGGCCCGTACGACCGTGGCGTCGGCGACCGCGAGGATCTCGGCGCCGAAGGCCGGGAAGTCCTGCGGTCGGCGGGCGAGCGGCCACAGCCACCGGAAGGCGGGGCGGGAGCCCGGCTCGGGCTCGGCGAGGATGTCGATGGCGTACGTCTGCCCGTGGACATGGACCCCGTGGCTCGGGGTGCGGTCGGCCGGGCTGTTCAGCGCGGACCAGCGGCCGGTCACGGGCGGGGCGACTTCGAGGGGTTCCCGGGCCCGGCGCGGGCTGTCCGGGGCGCCGCCCCACCGGTTGGCGACGGCGACGACGGCGTAGGCCAGGAGCAGCACCAGGCAGTTCCACAGGATGGGGTAGCCCCAGCCGAGGCAGATGTGGGCGATCACCAGGCCGATGAAGGCCAGCTGCAGGCCCTGGAAGGCCACCGTGCCGAGCTTGTGTGCGGACATCCCGTCCCCCGTTTCCTCTTCCTCGCCGCTACGGCCTGGCCGTCGCCACCGCCACCAGCAGCGGTACGACGCGCTGGGCCGGCACCTCGTAGCGGCCCCGGCCGGTGGTGTGCAGCCAGCCGGTGCCGGTGAGCTGGCGCAGGTGGTGGTAGATCTGGCCGGTCGTGCCGACCTCGTCCAGCTCGGCGAGTTCGGCCGCGGTGCGCCGGCCGCCGAGGATCTCGCGGAGCAGCCGGAGCCGGACCGGGTGACCGAGCGCCGCGAACGACTCGGCGGCCGCCGTCCAGTCCTCCTCCAGCAGCCCCTCTGTCAGGGCTCCCATCTGCCACGCGTAGGGCTCGCCGGTCGGCAGGCGCACCGAGCCGGTGTAGAGGACGCCTCCGTCGGTGGCCCCCAGCTCGGACAGCTGCTCCCGCAGCCCGTTCAGGGCCCAGAAGTCGCCCCCTTCCATGCGGGGGCCGGTGCTGCGGGTGCCTTCCAGGGCCGCCAGACGGCGCTCCAGGTCGGCTACACGTTCTTCGAGTTCCACTCCTCCAACATTACGGAACTACGTAATTACGTGCAAGGTTCCGTGGGGCATGCGAGAACACCGAGGCCCCCGCCCGGCGAACCGGACGGGGGCCTCGTGACGTACGGCCGGCTTACGCCAGCAGCGCCGGGATCGTCGCCTCGTGCGTCTCGCGCAGCTCGGACAGGGAGAGCGCGAACTCGCCCTGGACGTCCACGGAGTCACCGTCGACGACACCGATGCGGGTGGCAGGGAGGCCCCGCGCACCGCACATGTCGTTGAAGCGGAGCTCCTCGGAGCGCGGCACGGCCACGACCGCGCGGCCCGCCGACTCGGAGAAGAGGAAGGTGAAGGCGTCCAGACCGTCCGGGACGATCAGGCGGGCGCCCTTGCCGCCCAGCAGCGCCGACTCGACGACCGCCTGGATCAGACCGCCGTCGGACAGGTCGTGCGCGGAGTCGATCATGCCGTCGCGGGAGGCGGCGATCAGGATCTCGGCGAGCAGCCGCTCGCGCTCCAGGTCGACCTTGGGCGGCAGGCCGCCGAGGTGGTCGTGCACGACCTGGGACCAGGCCGAACCGCCGAACTCCTCACGCGTGTCGCCGAGGAGGTAGAGCAGCTGCCCCTCCTCCTGGAAGGCGACCGGTGTGCGTCGGGCCACGTCGTCGATCACGCCGAGCACTGCGACCACCGGGGTCGGGTGGATGGCCGCCTCGCCCGTCTGGTTGTAGAGGGAGACGTTGCCGCCGGTCACCGGGGTGCCCAGCTGCTGACAGGCGTCGGCCAGACCGCGCACGGCCTCCGCGAACTGCCACATCACCGCCGGGTCCTCGGGCGAGCCGAAGTTCAGGCAGTCGGAGACGGCGAGCGGCTTCGCGCCGGTCGTGGCGACGTTGCGGTACGCCTCCGCCAGCGCGAGCTGCGCGCCCGTGTACGGGTCGAGCTTCGCGTAGCGGCCGTTGCCGTCCGTGGCGATGGCGACACCGAGGCCGCTCGACTCGTCCACGCGGATCATGCCGGAGTCCTCCGGCTGGGCGAGAACCGTGTTGCCCTGCACGAAGTGGTCGTACTGCGAGGTGATCCAGGACTTGGAGGCCTGGTTCGGGGAGCCGACCAGCTTCAGGACCTGGTCCTTCAGTTCCGCCGACGTCTCCGGCCGGGGCAGCTTGTTCGCGTCGTCCGCCTGGAGCTCGTCCTGCCAGGACGGGCGGGCGTAGGGGCGCTCGTAGACCGGGCCCTCGTGCGCGACCGTGCGCGGGTCGACGTCGACGATCTTGCCGCCGTGCCAGTAGATCTCCAGGCGGTCGCCGTCGGTCACCTCACCGATGACGGTGGCGATGACGTCCCACTTCTCGCAGATCTCCAGGAAGCGGTCGACCTTCTCCGGCTCGACGACCGCGCACATGCGCTCCTGCGACTCGCTCATGAGGATTTCCTCGGGAGAGAGAGTCGAGTCCCGCAGGGGTACGTCGTCCAGCGTCACGCGCATGCCGCCCGAGCCGTTCGACGCCAGCTCGCTCGTCGCGCAGGACAGGCCCGCCGCGCCGAGGTCCTGGATGCCGACGACCAGCTTCTCGGCGAAGGCCTCCAGGGTGCACTCGATGAGGAGCTTCTCCTGGAAGGGGTCGCCGACCTGGACGGCCGGGCGCTTGCTCGGCTTCGCGTCGTCGAAGGTCTCGGAGGCGAGGATCGAGGCGCCGCCGATGCCGTCACCGCCGGTCCGGGCCCCGTAGAGGATGACCTTGTTGCCCGCGCCGGACGCCTTCGCGAGGTGGATGTCCTCGTGCCGCATGACGCCGATGGCACCGGCGTTGACCAGCGGGTTGCCCTGGTAGCAGGCGTCGAAGACGACCTCGCCGCCGACGTTGGGCAGGCCGAGGCAGTTGCCGTAGCCGCCGATGCCCGCGACGACACCCGGCAGGACGCGCTTGGTGTCGGGGTGGTCGGCGGCGCCGAAGCGCAGCGGGTCGACGACGGCGACGGGCCGCGCGCCCATGGCGATGATGTCGCGGACGATGCCGCCGACACCCGTGGCCGCGCCCTGGTAGGGCTCGACGTACGACGGGTGGTTGTGCGACTCCACCTTGAAGGTGACCGCGTAGCCCTGGCCGACGTCGACGACACCGGCGTTCTCGCCGATGCCGACGAGCATCGCGTCGGACTCGGGGGCCTTCTCGCCGAACTGGCGCAGGTGCACCTTGCTGCTCTTGTACGAGCAGTGCTCCGACCACATCACCGAGTACATGGCGAGCTCGGCCCCGGTGGGACGACGGCCGAGGATCTCCACGACCCGCTCGTACTCGTCCTTCTTCAGGCCGAGTTCGGCCCAGGGCAGCTCGACGTCGGGGGTCTCGGCCGCGTGCTCGACCGTGTCCAGAGGCGTCCGGCTCATGCGTTGACCAGCTTCTTGAGGATCGAGGTGAAGAACGGGAGGCCGTCGGTACGGCCCGTACCGATCAGCGGCTCGACGGCGTGCTCGGGGTGCGGCATGAGGCCGACCACGTTTCCGGCCGCGTTGGTGACGCCGGCGATGTCCCGCTGCGAGCCGTTGGGGTTGAAGTCCAGGTACCGGAACGCGACACGGCCCTCGGCCTCGAGCTGGTCGAGCGTGTACGCGTCGGCGACGTACTGCCCGTCGTTGTTCTTCAGCGGGATGTGGATCTCCTGGCCGGCCGTGTAGTCGGTGGTCCAGGAGGTCTCGGCGTTCTCCACCCGCAGCTTCTGGTCACGGCAGATGAAGTGCAGGTGGTCGTTGCGCAGCATCGTGCCCGGCAGCAGATGGGCCTCGGTGAGGATCTGGAAGCCGTTGCAGATGCCGAGCACCGGCAGACCGGCCTTCGCCTGCTCCAGCAGGGGCTCCATCACCGGCGAGAAACGGGCGATGGCCCCGGCGCGCAGATAGTCGCCATAGGAGAAACCACCGCACAACACCACGGCGTCGACCTGCTTGAGGTCCTTGTCCTTGTGCCAGAGTGCGACCGGCTCGGCGCCCGCGACCCGGATCGCGCGCTGCGTGTCCCGGTCGTCCAGACTGCCGGGAAAAGTGACGACGCCAATACGAGCGGTCACTTCACGGCCTCCGCGACTTCCTCGACCCGGACGGTGAAGTCCTCGATCACGGTGTTCGCGAGGAAGGACTCCGCAAGATCGTGAATGCGGGCGAGGGCGGCCTCGTCGACCGGCCCGTCAACTTCCAGTTCGAAACGCTTTCCCTGGCGGACGTCCGAGATCCCCTCGAAACCCAGCCGCGGCAGTGCGCGCTGCACCGCCTGGCCCTGGGGGTCGAGGATCTCCGGCTTGAGCATGACGTCGACTACGACGCGTGCCACTGGCACTCCCGGTGTGTGGTGCTGAGCAGGTCCCTTCAGACTACCCGCACAAAATTTCTACGCGCGTCGACTTGTAGGAAACTACGTGACGGTCATCACGATCCCGCATCGACGGGTCCACACACGAAAATTTCCGGGAAAGATTCCGGGTCGTCACCCGAAACCTATTGCGTTCGGACACGCGGAAGGATTTAGTCGGGCTTCACAATGCATTGCACGGCACTGTACAAATGAATTGGCAAGTGCCGCAGGAAGGGACCGATATTCGTGGCGCAGAAGGTCGTGGTCACTCTCTTTGACGACATCGACGGCTCGGAAGCGGCGGAAACGATCGCTTTCGGACTGGACGGCAAGTCGTACGAGATCGACCTGAACGAAGGCAATGCCGACGAACTGCGGAAGGCGCTCGCGCCATACGTGGAGGCCGGCCGCAAGCGGTCCCGCTCGGGCAAGGCGTACCGGCAGACGGAGGTCGCCCCCGACCCCTCGGCCGTACGGGCCTGGGCCCAGGCCAACAAGATGGAGGTCCCCGCGCGCGGGCGCATCCCCAAGAAGGTCTACGAGGCGTTCACGGCCGCCCAGTGACGGCCCCGTGAGCCCCGCCCGACGGCCGGCCATCCGCCCCTCACGGCAACCGACTTGCGCAGCACCCCGGCTGATCAGTTAGAGTCTGGAGCACGCCGAGGGGCGAGGCCGAAAGGCCCAGCTCACGGAAACATGCGGGTGTAGTTCAGTAGTAGAACATCCCCCTTCCAGGGGGAAGGCGCAGTGTGCGATTCCTGTCACCCGCTCTGCATCACCGTACCGACCACTCCTGTGGATCAGGTAGGCTGGTGCCCGCACCGATCGGTGAGAGCCGGTCGGGGGCAATTGCGGACGTAGCTCAGCTGGTAGAGCGCAACCTTGCCAAGGTTGAGGTCGCGAGTTCGAACCTCGTCGTCCGCTCGGGAATGAGACCCCGGTCCTGATGGACCGGGGTCTTTTCGTGTTCATCGCGGGTTCGTCTGACATTTGTCATGCCGGGTGATGACAGCGCGCACTGCCGAGGGGCCCGCCGGGGCGGAACGCTGAAGGCATGGAAAACAACGGACGCGAACACGTGATTGAGGTCACTGACCTGCGGCGTGTGTACGGGGGCGGGTTCGAGGCGGTGAGCGGAATCAGCTTTTCCGTACGCCGCGGGGAGATCTTCGCGCTGCTGGGCACCAACGGCGCGGGCAAGACGTCGACCGTCGAACTGCTGGAGGGACTCGCGGCGCCGGCGGGCGGCCGGGTGCGGGTCCTCGGGCACGACCCGTACACCGAGCGGGCGCTCGTCCGGCCCCGCACCGGGGTCATGCTCCAGGAAGGCGGTTTCCCGTCCGAGCTGACCGTCGCGGAGACCACGCGGATGTGGGCGGGGTGCGTGAGCGGAGCCCGGCCGCCGGCGGAGGTCCTGGCGCTGGTCGGACTGGAGTCGAAGGCCGGCGTCCGGGTCAAGCAGTTGTCCGGCGGGCAGCGGCGCCGCCTGGATCTGGCGCTCGCCCTGCTCGGCCACCCCGAGGTGCTCTTCCTGGACGAGCCGACCACCGGACTGGACGTCGAAGGCCGCCGGGAAACGTGGGAGTTGGTGAGCGCGCTGCGCGACGGCGGCACGACGGTGCTGCTGACCACGCACTACCTGGAGGAGGCCGAGAACCTCGCCGACCGGCTGGCGATCATGCACGAGGGCCGCATCGCCACCACCGGGACCCCGGCCGAGGTGACCGCCGCCGAGCCGTCGCGGATCTCCTTCGAACTGCCCGACGGTTACTTCGTGGGCGATCTGCCGCCGCTCGGGGAACTGGGCGTGACCGGGCACGAGACCGACGGCCGGATCGTCCGGCTCCGCACCCATGAACTGCAGCGCGCGGCCACCGGTCTGCTGCTGTGGGCCGAGCGGGCCCGGGTGGAACTGCGCCGGCTGGACGTGCGGTCGGCCTCCCTGGAGGAGGCGTTCCTCGGGATCGCCAAGGAGGCATCGGCGGGGCGGGCCCCGGCAGGGACGACGAAGGAGTACGCGGCATGAGTGCCACCCACACGACACCCCCCACGACGCCCCGCCCGGCGACCGGCACGAGAGCCGCGGGCACCACGCCGGTGAGCCGCATGACAGCACTCGCCCGCGCCGAGCTGACCCTGCTCGGACGGAGCAGGGGCGCGCTCGTCGCCGCGCTGTTCGTGCCGGTGGTGATGCCGGTCAGCGTGCGGTCGGCGGCCCAGGAGATGGACCTCGCGGAGGCGGGCCTGAACGCCGGCACCCTGGTGCTGCCCGCCGCGGTCGGCTTCTCCCTGCTGTTCGCCGTCTACTCGGTGCTCGTCGGCGTCTTCGTCGTCCGGCGTGAGGAACTCGTCCTCAAGCGGCTGCGCACCGGTGAGCTGCGGGACGCCGAGATCCTGGCCGGCTCCGCCACACCCGCCGCCGTCACCGGGCTCGTGCAGTGCCTGCTGCTCGCGGCGGGCTGCACCGTGCTGCTGGACATGTCCGCGCCGTCCGCGCTCCATCTGGCCGTCGTGGGCCTGCTGTTGGGGCTTGTGCTGTGCGCCGCCCTCGCCGCGGTCACCGCCAGTTTCACCCGAACCGGCGAGAGTGCCCAGGTCACGCCCATGCCGCTGCTGGTCGTCTCGATGATGGGCTCCGGCATGTTCGTCCCGCTGGAGCTGCTGCCGGACCGGCTGGCCTCCCTGTGCGAACTGCTGCCGCTGACGCCCGTCGTCACCCTGGTGCGCGGCGGCTGGACCGGCGACCTGTCGGCGTACGAGGCGCTGGGCGCCGTGGCGACGGCGGTGGCCTGGACCGTCGTGTCGGTGTTTGCTGTACGGCGGTGGTTCCGCTGGGAACCGCGGCGCTGACCGGAGGGGGAGGTACGGGCTGATGCGCGGGCCGGGCGGGTGGTGGCGGCGGCAGACCACACCGGAGAAGGTCGAGACGTACACGCGGTGGTCCTTCCAGTCCTTCGCGGTGACCGAGTTCGTCATGGTCGGGCTCATGGCCGCGGTCCCGCTGGGCAATTGGCTCGGGGCCGGGCTGCTGCTCATGTCGGCTGTGCACGCCGCGATCTGCCTGGTCACCGTGTCGCGGTCGCTGGACTGGACGCGCGGCAGGCGGCGGCAGCCCGTCCGGCTGCTGTGGACGCTGGCCGCCGTGACCGCCGTGTTCGGCGCCGTCGCGATCGGCATCGCCGACCACGGGCCGGGCGGCGAAAGCGTGGACAACGCCGCGAACGGGGCCGTCGGGGTCATCGGCATCATCGGGATCGGGACCATTGCCCTCGGTGTCCGCCGGCGGCGGCATGTGTTCGCGATCGTCGTGGGCTTCGCGTCGGTCTCCTGGCTCGTGGCGCTCACCCGGGGCACCCCGCTGAGCGAATCGCTCTTCGCGGCGTTGATGGCGCTGCTCGGCGGCGGAGTACTCGCCTTCACGGCCGTCGTCTCCGTGTGGCTGCTCGACATCGTCTACGAACTCGACGAGGCACGCGAGACCCGGACCCGGCTCGCCGTCGCCGAGGAGCGGCTCCGGTTCGGGCGTGATCTGCACGACGTCATGGGGCGGAACCTCGCCGTGATCGCGCTCAAGAGCGAACTGGCCGTGCAGCTGGCCCAGCGGGGACGACCGGAGGCCGTGGCGCAGATGGTCGAGGTGCAGCGGCTCGCGCACGAGTCGCAGCGCGAGGTGCGGGAGGTCGTCCGCGGCTACCGCGAGGCCGACCTCGGGACGGAACTCGCCGGGGCGCAAGGGGTGCTGGCCGCGGCCGGCATCGACTGCACGGTGAGCGGGGCGACGGCGGCCGGGCTGCCGGTCGCGGTGCAGTCCGCCCTGGGGTGGGTGGTGCGGGAGGCCGCGACGAATGTCCTGCGGCACGGGGACGCGCGGCGGTGCGCGGTGCGGTTGCGGGTGATGGAGGGACGCGTGGTGCTGTCGGTGGAGAACGACGGAGTGGAGAGCGATGGGAAGGAGGGGGACGGGGTGGCCACAGGGGCCGGGGCGATCGGCTCTTCCGGCTCGGGGATCGCCGGGTTGCGGGAGCGGCTGGCGGAGATCGACGGGACGTTGGAGGCCGGGCCCGCGGGGCGAGGGCTGTTCCGGCTGACGGCGGAGATTCCGCTGCCGTCGGCAGCCGGCCCCGCTGACCCCTCTGCCCCGGCCGCCCCCTCCGGCCCGGCGTCCGTCCCCACCGTGGGCCCCGTGAGTGAGGTC
The DNA here is from genome assembly GCF_053643595.1 of Streptomyces sp. NPDC055506. Classification (NCBI taxonomy): domain Bacteria; kingdom Bacillati; phylum Actinomycetota; class Actinomycetes; order Kitasatosporales; family Streptomycetaceae; genus Streptomyces; species Streptomyces sp. NPDC055506. The sequence continues at coordinate 39,125 of NZ_JBSHKH010000031.1, forward strand.
ACACCATGACCGGCGCAGAGCCCGTACGGCTGCTGCTCGCCGACGACGAGCACCTCATCCGCGGGGCGCTCGCCGCGCTGCTGTCGCTGGAGGACGACCTCATGGTCGTCGCCGAGGCGGCCACCGGGCCGGAGGCGATGGCGATGGCCCGGGCGCACGAGCCCGACGTCGCCGTACTGGATCTCCAGATGCCCGGCGCCGACGGTGTGAAGGTCGCCACATCCCTGCGCGCCGAACTGCCCGGCTGCAAGGTGCTCATCGTCACCAGCCACGGGCGGCCCGGGCATCTCAAGCGGGCGCTGGAGGCCGGGGTGCGGGGGTTCGTGCCGAAGACCGTGAGCGCGCAGCGGCTCGCGGAGCTCATCCGTACCGTGCACGCCGGCAACCGTTACGTCGACCCGGAGTTGGCCGCCGACGCGATCGCCGCCGGGGACTCGCCGCTGACCGCGCGGGAGGCCGAGGTGCTGGAACTCGCCGCCGACGGGGCACCCGTTGCGGAGATCGCCGAGCGGGCCGCGCTCTCGCAGGGGACCGTGCGGAACTATCTGTCGTCGGCGGTGTCGAAGCTCGGGGCGGAGAACCGGCATGCGGCGGTGCGGCTCGCACGGGAGCGAGGTTGGGTATAGTGGTTCCCGCGCCACGGCGCATGCGAACGTAGCTCAGTTGGTAGAGCGCAACCTTGCCAAGGTTGAGGTCGCGAGTTCGAACCTCGTCGTTCGCTCCAGATGAGGAAGCCCCCCGGTTCCGGCCGGGGGGCTTCTTCTTGTCTTGCGCCGGACGCGGCCTAGGGCCTGTCGTTTGGATCACGTTGCAGGGAACCGGCGGTATCTCGTGATTGCCGGTGAGCGGGGTCTGGTGCGTGCAGCTGCAAGGCGGAGGAGGGCGGCGATGCGGAGCATCGGCAACCGACGACAACGCGGCAGATGCGCGTGCCAGACCCCGCGTCTGCGGCGTGATCCAAACGACAGGCCCTAGGCCCAGGTCAGGCCCGTGAGGCGCTCGTACGCCTCCACGTACTTGGCGCGGGTGGCGTCCACGACCTGCTGCGGCAGCGCCGGCGGGGGCTGCTCGCTCCTGCGGTCCCAGCCGGACTCCGCCGAGGTCAGCCAGTCGCGGACGAACTGCTTGTCGTACGACGGCTGCGCGCGGCCCGGCTGCCACTGGTCGGCCGGCCAGAAACGGGAGGAGTCCGCGGTGAGGACCTCGTCCGCGAGGACCAGGTCGTCACCGTCGAAGCCGAACTCGAACTTCGTGTCCGCGAGGATGATGCCCCGCTCCCGGGCGATGTCCCGGCCCCGGGCGTAGACGGCGAGGGTCGCCTGGCGCAGTCGGGCCGCGGTGTCCGCGCCGACCTGGCGGGCGACCTCCTCGTAGGAGACGTTCTCGTCGTGCTCGCCGACGGCGGCCTTGGTGGCCGGGGTGAAGATCGGCGCGGGCAGTTCGCTGCCGTCGACCAGGCCCTCGGGGAGGGCGAGGCCGCAGACCGTGCGGGTCTCGTTGTACTCGACCAGGCCCGAGCCGGTGAGGTACCCGCGGGCCACGCACTCCACGGGGACCATCTGCAGGGACTTGCAGACCAGCGTGCGGCCCGCCCAGTCGGCCGGGGCGCCGGCGGGCAGTTCGGTGCTCAGGACGTGGTTCGGGACCAGGTCGGCGAGCTGGTCGAACCACCACAGGGAGAGCTGCGTGAGGACCCGGCCCTTGTCCGGGATCTCGGTCGGCAGCACCCAGTCGTACGCGGAGATGCGGTCGCTGGCGACCATCACGAGGTCGCCCGCCTCGTTCTGGTACAGCTCGCGCACCTTGCCGGTGTGCAGATGCACCAGACCTGGAACCTGGATCGGCTCGGGCTTTTCGACGAATCCGGACACGGTGCCTCCCCGTGGTTCTGTCCAATGGCTTGATTCTCCCGTATCCACGGGTGATCACGGACAGTGGGTCAGTCACGTTTGCAGATGCGGTCAAGGAGGTTTGCGGTGGCGCGCTGGATTCGGGGGTCGACGTGGCCCGGGCGGTCCAGGGCCGGGGTCCATGCGAACGTTCCGGATGCGAAGACCCAGGCGCCGGAGGGGGCGCGGTAGAGAGAGGTCTCCTGGTGGCGCTGGGCGCCTTCCTTGTCGGTGTACGGGGAGTGCGCGAGCAGCATGCGCTCCTCGTGCTCGGGCAGCGGGGTGCGCGGGAAGTAGCGGTCGGCCTCGCCCGCGACCAGGTCGGCGATCTCGTCGCCCTCGTGCGCGCCGGAGGCCTCCCACAGCCAGTGACCGGCGTTGCGCACGATCAGGGGCCCCGGCTCCGGGACATGCCCCGCGTACTGGATGCCGATGAGCTGCTGCTCCGCCCGGTCGATCTCCCGCCACAGCACCGGCTTCCCCGGGCCCCGGCGTTTGCGGCAGGTCAGCAGGCGGTCGGGGACGCCGGACGGGGAGGGGCCCAGTTCCACCTGCCAGTACATGGAGTTGGCGGAGAGGAAGACGAGCGAGGTGCCGGCGTCGCGGGCGAGCTCCACACTGCCGCGCATGGCGGCCGACCAGTACTCGTCGTGGCCCGGGAAGACCAGACCGCGGTAGCGGGTGGGGTCGACGCGGCCCGCGTGCAGGTCGCTCGCCGTCGCGTAGGCGATGTCGTAGCCGTAGCGCTCGGCCCAGCGGATGAAGTCGTAGGCGTGGCCGACGTGGAGCGGCAGGCCGGCGCCCGCGTAGGGACGGTCGAAGGAGACCGTCGTGGCTGCCTCCGACTCGCCCAGCAGCCGGCCCTTCTCGTCCCAGGCGTGGTAGAGGCTGGCGCCGGTGCGGCCGTCCTCCGGGTAGAGGTTGTACGCCTGCCAGGTGATGTCGGGCAGGACGAGGAGCAGGTCGGCGGGCTGGTCGTGGCGGACCGTGAACGGGACGTGGGAGCGGTAGCCGCCGGCGGTGGTGAGGACGGCGACGTATGCGCCGATGTTCCAGTACGAGGGGACCTGGAGCCGCCAGGAGAGCCACCAGTGGTGGCAGGAGACTGTACGGTCCGCGGTGAGCGGCGCGGGCTGGACGATGCCGGACAGCCGCGGGCTGGTCGTGATCTTGGCGGCGCCGTCACCGCCGTAGTGGCCGATGCGGTAGATGTCGACGCCGAACTCCTGGGGCGGGTCGACGGTGATGTGGAAGTCGATGGCCTCGCCGGGCGCGACCGCGCCGGTGGAGGTGAAGCCCTTGATCTGGCGGTTGACGTCGTCGGCCGCGCGGGGGCCGTTGGAGCGGGTGGCCTTCCTCGGGGCGTGGGGCGCGTCCTGGTCCACGTACCAGGGGACGACCTGGCCGGTGTCGTCGAAGTACGTCACCGTGCCGCGCAGCCATGGAACGGGGCCCTGCCCGAAGGGATCCGTCACGGCGTGCGCCAGCGCTCCCGACTCCCAGCGGCGGATCTGCTCCGAAGCCATGGCTGCTTCCCCTCCCCTTCGCCCCCGTGGTGGTGCCTGCCGGTGTGATGCGTGCGGTCTGTGTGTGAGTGCGTGGTGCGTGCCTGCGTGGTGCGTGCGTGGTGCGGGCGTGGTGCGTGCGTGGTGCGTGCGTCCTCTGCGGTGCGGTCGCGCTTATGTGCTTGTCGTATGTCGTCAGCCCTTGCCATGCGCTCGAACGGTCCAAGCACATCACATAACGCACGCACTTCGTCACTGTTCGTTTCGAATTGGCCAGAAGTGGAAGCGGGAGCTCCGGCGGTCAGACGAGCCGGACCGGCTTCTCCGGGCGTATCCCCAGCTCGGCCAGCCAGGCGCGCAAGGGGGTGGGGTCGCCCTCCTCGATCAGGGTGAGGATTTTGGGCGCGAGATCGGAGGTGCGCTCGCCGTTGTGGAGGAGCGTGGGGCCGTCCAGCCAGTCCAGGCCGGGCGTCGCTCCGGCGGTGTCCATCGCGGCACAGCAGATCATCGCCGTGAGGTGGTCGGCGAGCAGTTCACGGGCGGTGCGCGGGGGCTGGAGGGGGAAGAGGGGGAGGGCTCGGTCGTCCCAGAGGGCGAGGGGGTCCGGGGTGACCGGGGTAGCCGGGGAGCCGGCGGCCGGTGAGGCCGTGGTCGAGGAGGCGGCGCTGGAGGCGGCGGTCGACGGGCGGGGCGTCGCGGCGGCCTCTTCGCCGGCCAGTTCGGCGCTGAGGCGGGCGGCCAGATTCGCGCTGCGGGGGGTGGTGCCGGAGAGGTCTTCTTCGTCTTCGTCTGCGTCGTCGTTGAGGGGAGGCGGTGGTTCCGGGGTTCCGGTGGGGAAGGGAGGCGCTTCGCCGGCCGGGTCCGTCAGGTGGTCCAGGACGCGGGACAGGGTCGGGCTGCTGGTGGCGGGGGCCGCGGGGCCGGTGGCGGGGCGGACGCCCATCGCGTCCAGGACGCGGTGGAGCCGGGCGGCGTCGATGCGCCATCTGCGGTCCACGACCTCCTCCGGATACTCGCTCCAGTCCACCGGCGACCAGTCGGGCCCGGGGCCTGCGGGTCCGCCGTGGAAAAGGCGGGCGGCGAGGAGGGAGGCGGACTCGTCGACCGCGCCCGGCTCCTCGAGCAGATCGCAGGCGGGCCGCTCCCCGAGACGGGACGCGAAACCCTCGGCCAGGCGGTCGCGCCGGGACAGCTCCGTGAGCGCCGCGACCACGCCGGCGTCCAGCCGGGACGGCCAGCGGCCCATCCGCCAGGCGGGCAGCGCGACCCGGGTCAGCAGCCGGTCCCAGCCCGCGTACGCCAGGCCCACCTGCTCCTGGGCGACGATCCGCAGCCCGTAATCCACAGCCTGTGCACGCTCCGCGGCCGCGGCCGCCACGCCCCGCTCCAGCTCGGCGGCATGAAGGCGGCAGCTGCGCAGCAGCAGCCGGGCCACCCAGCCGACGCCGGCCAGCACGGCCCGCGACACCGGGTCGCGGCGGGGCGCCGAGGTCACGGCCACCGCGGCGTCGAGGCCCCGGACGAAGCGCCGGGCCGCGGCTATGTCCGGGTGGGCGGAGGGGCCCGTACCGGCGACGACCGGGGCGAGGACCGCGCGCAGCTCGCCGACCCGCATCCACCACAGGAAGGGCGAGCCGATGACGAGGACCGGCGCGACCGGGTGCCGACGGTGCGCGTGCTTCCCCGCGCCCGCTATGTCGTCGTGCTCCTCGGCCGGCGGCGGTCCGTGGGCCGGGTGGGTGCGGTCCTCCAGCCAGCTGTCGCAGTCCGGCGTGAGCGCTATCGCGGAGGGTGCGGGGACCTCGAGGCGGTCGGCCAGGTCGCGCACCATCCGGTACAGGTCGGGAGCCGCCTCCTCCGCGATCGGGACGGTCGGGCTCATGGCCGGACGGGCCCGGGCGACGACCAGGGCGATCCCGGCGGCGGCGAGCAGCACGAGGACGGCGACCGGTGTCAGGACCCAGCGGGCGGCGTCCCAGCCGGGGCCGACGAGACGGCCGGAGAAAGCCCCCGCGAGCAGGATCACGGCGACGGCCGCGGGCAACAGGGCGACGGCCAGCGCGCGGCTGCGGATGCGCAGCACGACCAGTGCCCGTGCCCGCGCGACCTGCGCTCCTGCCTCCACACCCATTCCGGTCACGACCGACCTCACCCCCTCCCCGTTGACCTGACGCTTTCCTTGCTCACTCCCCCACTGTGGCACCCGCCACTGACATCGCAATGCCGGTGGGCCAAGTGCCGGAACGCTTGCGCCGCACCCTAGTTGGGGCTCAGCCCCCCGTCAGCCGGATAGGGCATCGGTCACTCGATGGAATGGCTTTGGGGAGAGGTGGATGACGGAAAGCGAGGGTCAGGCCCGCACCTGCCGAAAACTTCAGGCCCCGGATCCTGAGACGGATCCGGGGCCTGTGAGGTTCATCGGCGGCGGGGTGGTTTCCCCGGTGCTGAGTGTTACGCGCCCGCCGCCTTCGCGGCGATGTCGGTGCGGTGCTGGGAGCCGTCGAGGCGGATGCGGCCGACGGCCGTGTAGGCGCGGTCGCGGGCCTCGGTGAGGTCCTTGCCGGTGGCCGTGACGGACAGGACGCGGCCGCCCGCGCTGACGATGGCGTCCCCGTCGTTCCTGGTGCCGGCGTGCAGTACGTACGCGTGCGGGGCGTCCTGCGCGGCGACCTCGTCGAGGCCGGTGATCGGGTCGCCGGTGCGCGGGGTGCCGGGGTAGTTGTGCGAGGCGACGACCACGGTCACGGCCGCCTCGTCGCTCCAGCGCAGCGGCTCCAGGTGGGCGAGGTTGCCGGTGGCGGCGGCCATCAGGAGGCCGGCCAGCGGCGTCTTCAGACGGGCCAGGACGACCTGGGTCTCCGGGTCGCCGAAGCGGGCGTTGAACTCGATCACGCGGACACCGCGGGAGGTGATCGCGAGACCGGCGTAGAGCAGGCCGGAGAACGGCGTGCCACGGCGCTGCATCTCGTCCACGGTCGGCTGCAGGACCGTCTGCAGCACCTCGTCGACCAGCTTCGGGTCGGCCCACGGCAGTGGGGAGTACGCCCCCATGCCGCCGGTGTTCGGCCCTTCGTCGCCGTCCAGCGCGCGCTTGAAGTCCTGGGCGGGCTGGAGCGGCACGACCGTCTCGCCGTCGGTGACGGCGAACAGGGAGACCTCGGGGCCGTCGAGGTACTCCTCGATGACCACGCGCTCGCAGGCGGCGGCGTGGGCCCGGGCCGCTTCGAGGTCGTCGGTGACGACGACGCCCTTGCCGGCGGCGAGGCCGTCGTCCTTGACGACGTACGGGGCGCCGAAGGCGTCGAGAGCTGTGTCGATCTCGTCCGCCGTGGTGCAGACGTACGAGCGTGCCGTGGGCACCTCGGCCGCCGCCATGACGTCCTTCGCGAAGGCCTTGGAGCCCTCGAGCTGCGCGGCCGGGCCGGACGGGCCGAAGACCGGGATACCCGCCTCGCGCACGGCGTCGGCCACACCGGCGACCAGCGGGGCCTCCGGGCCGACGATCACGAGCTCCGCGCCGAGGCGGGTGGCCAGCGCGGTGACGGCGGCGCCGTCCAGGGCGTCGACCTGGTGCAGCTCGGCGACCTCGGCGATGCCGGCGTTGCCGGGGGCGCAGTGCAGCGCGGTGACGTCGGGGTCGAGGGACAGCGAGTGACACAGGGCGTGTTCGCGGGCGCCGGTGCCGATGACGAGGACCTTCACGGGGGTCAGCCTAACGGGAAGCGCCGGGTTTTCTTTGTGCGGGCTTCCGAAGGGGGTGGGGGTGTGGGCTTGGAGGTTTCTCCGAAGCGGGGTGTCTCCGACAGGGTGGCTCGGGCTCGGTCGTGTCTCCGACGGGGTGGCTCGGGCTCGGTCGTGTCTCCGACAGGGCGGCTCGGGCTCGTTCGGGTCTCCGACAGGGCGGCTCGGGCTCGTTCGTGTCTCCGGCAGGGCGGCTCGGGCTCGTTCGTGCGGTTACGGCTCGTTCGTGAACTCGTCCACCACCGTCGCCCCCAGCTCCCGGACGATCAGGTCCTGCCCGGAGAGGGCCGACTCGTCGAGGTCGGGGTCGTCGTCCTCGGGGATGTCGTCCTCGACGGACACGGACCGCGGCCTCGGGGCGGAGGGCTGGGGAGCGGGGGCGGACGGGGCGGGGGAAGAGGCGGGGGCGGGTGTGCTCGACTGCTGGGCGGGGGCGGGCGGGGCGGTCGACTGGGCCGGGGCGGGGCGCTGGGCGGTTGCCGTACCGCCGCTGCCGCCGCTGCCGCCTCCGGCGTTGTAGCCGCCACCGGCGGAGCTGTGGCTGCCGCCGCCGTAGCCACTGGTGCTGCCGCCGGGACCGCCGCCGTGGCCGCCGTTGCCCCCTCCGAAGCCGGAGGGGCCGCCCGGGGCCGGGGGCGCGGAGCCGCCGGAGGGGTCGACGATCGCCTCGATCTTCCACTGGACGTTGAACTGCTCGCCCAGCGCCTGCCGCAGCACGTCCTCGCTGCCGCTGCTCAGGAAGTTGTCCCGCGCACCCGCGTTGACGAAGCCGAGCTGAAGGGTCGTGCCGTCGAAGCCGGCCACCTGGGCGTTCTGGCTGAGCAGGATCCAGGTGAAGCGCCGGCGGTTCTTGACGGCCTCCAGGATGTTCGGCCAGAGCATGCGGGGGTCGAGACCGCCCGCGGGAGCGGCGGCGGGGGCGGCCGGTGCGGGGGCCGAGGGGGCCGGTGAAGCCGCTGGTCGGGTGCTGGCGGTGGGGGTGCTCGGGGCGGGTGGGTTCGCCGCCGGGGCGTTACCTGCCGCGGTGTCGGAGGCGGGCCCGCCTGGGGCGGCCGTGGGCCAGCCGCCGGGGCGACGGCCGCCGCTGCCCGCGGAGGCGGCGGTGGGCCAGGCGCCGGGGGCCTGGGCCGCGGGGGTGGGTGCGGGTGTCGTGGGCGCTGGGGGTGCCTGGGACGGCTCGGGAGGCTGGGACGGCTGGGCGTGCCCGCTGGTGGCGGGGCCGCTGGTGGCGGGGCCGGGGGCGGACGGGGCCTGCTCGGCGGGGACACCGGAGGGGCCACCGGGGGCCCCAGGGGCACCCGGAGCGTCGGGGACGTACCCGGCCGCAGCCGCCGTATCACCGCCACTACCACTGCCACTGCCGCTGCTTCCGCTGCTTCCGCTCCCTGGTGCTCCGGAAGCCCGTACGGCCGCACGGGCCGCGGCCGGGCCGCCACCGGGCGGAACGGGAGCAGCGGCCGCTGCCGCCGCTCCGCCATGCCCCTCGAGTCCGGGCACGTATCCCATGGCGGGCATGCCGGCGGGTGCCGCGGAGAAGTTCACGCCGCGCTCGATGCGGTCCAGGCGGGCCATGACGGACCGCTCGTCGCCGTAAGCGGCGGGGAGCAGGACGCGGGCGCAGATCAGCTCCAGCTGGAGGCGGGGCGAGTTGGCGCCGCGCATCTCTGTCAGTCCCTCGTTGACGAGGTCGGCGGCCCGGCTCAGCTCGGCGGGGCCGAAGGTGCCGGCCTGGGCCTGCATGCGCTCCACGACATCCGCGGGGGCGTCGATGAGCCCCTTCTCCGCCGCGTCCGGGACGGCGGCGAGAATCACCAGGTCACGCAGCCGCTCCAGCAGGTCGGTGACGAACCGACGGGGGTCGTTCCCGCCCTCGATGACGCGGTCGACGACCTCGAAGGCCGCGGCTCCGTCGCCGGTGGCGAAGGACTCGACGACGGAGTCCAGGAGGGAGCTCTCGGTGTACCCGAGCAGGGCGGTGGCCATGGCATACGTCACACCGTCCGCCGCGGCGCCGGCGAGCAGCTGGTCCATGACGGACATGGAGTCACGCACGGAACCGGCACCGGCCCGCACGACGAGCGGGAGCACACCGTCCTCGACCGGGATGGCCTCCTTCTGGCACACCTCGCCGAGGTAGTCCCGCAGGGTCCCGGGCGGGACGAGCCGGAAGGGATAGTGATGGGTCCGCGACCGGATCGTCCCGATGACCTTTTCGGGCTCGGTGGTCGCGAAGATGAACTTGAGATGCTCCGGCGGCTCCTCGACGACCTTCAGCAGCGCGTTGAAGCCGGCCGACGTGACCATGTGGGCCTCGTCGATGATGTAGATCTTGTAGCGGCTGCTCGCAGGTCCGAAGAAGGCCTTTTCGCGCAGGTCACGGGCATCGTCCACACCACCGTGCGACGCGGCGTCGATCTCGATGACGTCGATGGAACCGGGGCCGTTGCGCGCGAGGTCCTGACAGGACTGGCACTCACCGCACGGCGTGGGCGTCGGCCCCTGCTCGCAGTTCAGACACCGCGCCAGGATCCGCGCGCTGGTCGTCTTGCCACAGCCGCGCGGCCCGCTGAACAGGTACGCGTGGTTGACCCGGTTGTTGCGCAGCGCCTGCTGCAACGGGTCGGTGACGTGCTGCTGCCCGATGACCTCGGCGAAGGTCTCCGGGCGATAGCGGCGGTACAGAGCGAGAGACGACACGCATACGAGGTTATAGGCGCCCACTGACAACGAGCCCCGCCCCGGGAACGCAAACGCCCCCCACGCACCCGCCAGAGCCGACCTACCCTTGCTGCCTTCCGGCCCTGGGGGAGTTCAGTCAGATAGCGCCGCGTGGGGAGCTGCGCCCAGGCTACCTGATGTCAGGGGCAGCGAACGAGTTCGCGAGCACTCCTCCCAGTCATGTAATGTCTTCGACGGAGGATTCGCCTAGAGGCCTAGGGCGCACGCTTGGAAAGCGTGTTGGGGGCAACCCCTCACGAGTTCGAATCTCGTATCCTCCGCCAGTGCCTCACCGGGCACGATGTCGAAGGGCCCCACCGTTCGCGGTGGGGCCCTTCGGCGTTGTCCGGGCGGATCAAGGTGTCGTGCTGGGGATCACGCAGTTCTTCGGTTGGGGTTTGCCTGTCGGCCAGCCGAGGCCGACGAATTTCAGGGTGCCTTCGCCTTTTCGGCCCGGGTCGAGTTCGACGATGGCGGCCGGTTTGTCGTAGGCGTTGCCGCCTGTGGTGAGGCAGATCAGGCCGCTGGTGGCCTGGACGCGGTGGCGGGACTGGAGGAGGGACCACTGGCGGCCGACGTCCTCGCGGGTGGGGGCGGTGGTCTCGGGGGCGCCCCGTTGGGCCTGGTGGAGGGCCTTGCCGATGGTGATGAGGCCGTCGTAGACGAGCATCGTGCGGGAGTCGTCCAGGTTCGGGGTGGAGCCGAGTGTGATGCCCTCGCGTCGGGTGGCGGTGATCTGGTTCCTGAGGGTGTCCAGGGCCGCCTTCGGTTCCGTGAGGTATTGGGGGAGGTCCTGGGTCCGCGGCTTCTTGCTGTGGGCCGCCGTGTGGGTCTTCGTCCACTTCGTCAGTTCCGTCGTCCAGGCGTCCGGGTGTGCGGGGGCCGCGTACTGCACCGTCACCTTCGCTCTGCCGTCGTCGCCGCGGAGCTGGGACCAGTCCTTCTCCGTCATCGCCTGGCGCAGTGAGGCCGCGTCGGAGCCGCTGACGATGGTGTAGTGGCGGTTCTCGCAGCCCACCTGGGCGAGCTTGAGGGCGAAGATGCGCAGGTGGAGGGTACGGCCCGCGAAGTAGATCGTGTCGGCCTCGGAGTCGCAGATGTTGTTGGCCGTCTGGGTGAACTGGTTGCCGGTCGAGCCCGGCTCGTCGATGGACGGGGACTCGAAGGACATCGCGGCGGGGCCGGCCGGGCCCTTCTCCTTGATCCTGCTGAACGCCCTGGCCAGGGACTCGTTGTAGCCGTCGGGGCGTTTGTCGTAGACCAGGACCGTTCTGAGGTTCCGGCGCCCGCATTCGCCGTTGAAGTTGGCCAGGGCCTGGGCCGCGTCGTTGTTGGTGGGGAGGATGCGGGCCAGGCCGGGGAACTTCAGGGCGGCCATGCCGTCGGGCCGGTCCTCGTTCGCGATTCTGTCGCCGCTGATTCTGGCCGCCAGGACCGGGATCCGGTTCTCCGTCAGGCGTTTCACCGCCGCCTCCGTCGCGGCGAGGCTCAGATTGAAGCCGGTGACCGCGCGCAGCCGGTCCTCGGGGGAGGCGGCCATGCGGAGGAGGGTGTCCACGACCTTCGCCTGACGGCCGTAGGCCTGACCGGGGTTGGCCAGCACCAGGCGGATCCTGGGTGGTTCGCCCTCGCCCTCGTTGGCCTGCCGCTGTCCCAGGTACGCGCCCTGGAGGTCGCTGCGCATCTGCCGGCGCAGGGCCTCGCGGTCCGACTGGAGCGGCAGCATCATCGCCACCGTGACATGCGGCTGGTTCGCGATCCTCTGGTTCTCGCGTGCGATGGCCCGGGCCACATCGGCGATCTCCGGGGTGCCGAAGTCGTAGCCGTCGCCGTTGACCCCGACGCACTCGTCCTCGATCCGCTCGACGCCGTCGGCGCAGGTGTCCGGCCTGCCGAGGAGAGCGGTGGTGAGGGCCACGCCTGCCACGATCGCCCCTACGAGCAGCACCGCGTAGAGGATCTTCCGCCATCTGGGCATGCCGTCATCTCCTTCGCCGGAGCTGTTCGGTGCAGGTGCAGCGCAGCAGAGGCTGCTCGTTCTCCGCCAGGCCGCTCCAGTCCGTCGCCGTCCTGCTGAGCCGGCCCGCGCCCTCGAAGTCCATGATCGAGAGCAGGTCCAGCAGCTTGGCCAGCGTGCGGGCCGTCTCCTTGCCGGTCGGCCTGGTCCGCTCCTCGCACAGCCACACCGCGTGCAGCAGCTGGTCGACCGTGCGGCGCAGGGGCGGGCCGTCCGCCCCCACCAAGCCCTGGGCGCGCTCCCGGCGGGCGTCCGCCCCGCCCGGGTAGGGGGCCTGGGCGATCTCCAGGAGATCCGCGCACCATGCCCCGGGGCGGCCGGGGAGGGTGGCGGCGAGGTGGCTGACGACGTCGTCCGCGCCGCCGGACACCAGGTGGTGGTTCATCCGGTGGGCGGTGAGCGAGCGGAAGGCCCGGTCACCACGTCCGTAGCCCCCGTTGCCCCCGTTGCCTCCGTTGCCTCCGTAGCCTCCGTAGCCTCCGTTGTCCCCGTTGTCCCCGTCGCCCCCGTGGCTCCCGTCGCCCTGGGCGTCCGGCGGCTCCCCCGCCGCGCGCCGCGCGTAGTGGTCGCGCAGCAGATGGTGGTCGGCGTACCAGGCGGCGCCGCCGGGGCGCAGTCCGTAGAGCCGGTGCACCAGCAGCTGGCGGAGGCCGAAGTCGCCGATGAAATGGCGTTCGCAGGCGGGCCATCCGGTGTCGGTGAGGAGCTGGGAGACGTGATGGGCGGTCAGGTGGTGGACGTGGCCCGACTGGTGGTGACGGAGCAGGACGTCCGCGCACTCCGTGTCGTGGGCCACCGACAGGTGGGAGAGGAGGTCCAGCCACTGGGCCCGGTGCTCGGTGGGGAGCCGTACGGGTAACTGGTCCAGGATCAGTTCGCGGAGCAGGACGTCCGCGACCGGGCGTTCGGGGGTGTCGTCGCCGGGGAGCCGCAGCGGGGCGTCCAGGATGTCGCGGTCGTTGGCGTCCGCCGGCATCCGGAAGGCCGCCGCGGCTGCGGACAGCCGGATCACGGTGTGCGGTCGGCCGCCGCTCAGCCGGGCCACGGCGGCGTCGATACGGCGGCGGTTCGTGCCGCCCTCCGGCTCGGCGCGCTGCTGTCTTCGTACGGTCTCCCGGCGCAGCTGGTCGCCGGTGAGCAGCGGCATCCGCAGCAGGACCACGCCGTCGGCGAGGGGTGCCCGGTCGGCGGCCTCGTCCGTGCGCCGGACCCAGACGGGCGGGGCGCCGTCGGCCGGCCGGTACTCCGCCGGGGGCGCCGCCTCCTCGGGCGGCAGGCCGCCGTGCAGGAAGGCGCCGCCGTCCGGACGGCGTGCGGTGCCCACGATCACCACGCGGTCGCGCTGCCCGGCCCGGCGGTCGGTGAGGACGGCGCGCAGCAGCCGCTCGCCGAGGGGCGACTCGGCGTGGTCCAGCAGCATCGCCGGGCGGCCGACCCGGCGAAGCCAGCCGGAGGGCGAGGCGTACGCCGCCTCCAGGTCCTCGCGCAGGGCCCGGAACAGGAAGCTCTCCGCCACCTCCCGTGCCTCGCCGCCTGCGCGGAAGTCGGCGGCGAGGATGCGCAGGCCGATCCTGGGCTGGCCGGCCGCGCCGGGATAGGCGCCGTAGAGCCGCTCCAGTTCCGCCCTGCCCCGGGGGGCCAGTCGCTGGAAGAGGGCGTCCAGCAGGGCGTTGCTCACGGCCGCCGAGTACGGGTCGAGCGCCTGCCCGTACAGGGTCATCAGCAGGTTCCGGATCGCGCCGCGCAGCACGCCCCGCCAGAAGTCGCCGGTGACCAGGCCGCGCAGGCGCTGCCTCTGGGCCAGGCCCTCGTAGCGCTCGGCCTCCGTCGCGACCGCCTCGGGCGTGCCCTCCGTGACGCCGGTCGCGATCATGGCCAGGCCCGGGAAGAGCCGCGGGAAGGTGAACGAGCCGCCCGTGCCCTGCCAGGTGCACAGCCGGCGGGCGACCTCGACCAGGGCCTCGGTCGTGGCCGAGCGGGCGCCCGGCTCCGGGTCCGCGCGGTCCGCGTACACCGGTGAGGCGCAGTCCAGGTGGATCACCGGAACCTTGGCGGCGAAGCGGTCCCTTACGGCGCGCAGCAGGCGGCCCTTGCCCATGCCCGGGCCGCCGGTGAGCAGGACGACGGGCAGGTCGGGGCCGTACAGCGGATCCCGGCCGGCCCCCGACGGCGTCCGTCCGAGCAGCCCCGCGAAGAAGCCCTCCTCGCCGAGGAGTTTCTCGAATCCCAGTTCTTCACACACGGACCCCCCATGGAGTGCCTGCCCGCCCGGGGGCGGGTGACCCGTGACCGATGTGCCAGAAACGATTCAGTGGAACACGGAACCTCTGGCCGGACAACGGGGTCCGCACGGAAGGGAGTTGTCAGTGATCGACCGGGGCGGGCCGGGCTTCACCCCTCCGGCGGTCGCTCGTCGGCGCCCCGGTCAGGTCCGGTCCGACGTGGGCCAGACGTAAGGCAGGTCGTCGGGGACCCCGGGGAACAGCTCCGCGTACGCGGTCGCGTCCTTGCGGACCAGGGCCGAGCGGTGGCTGCGGTGGAAGGTGTCGTCGCCCAGCCAGGGCGGCAGTTCGCCCTCCGCGGCCAGCAGGGGCTGGTCCCGTACCGGTGCGTGGGGGCGGGTCGCCGCGAGGTCGGCGACGAGGGTGGCCGCGCAGCTGTCTTGATGGCCCTGTTCACGCCAGACCCGGCAGATCTCCAGGCCGTAGCGGACCAGCGCCTCCTCGTAGCCGGCCCACATCCGCACGGCCGGATGCCTGCGCCACCCGTAGTCCGGTACGACCAGGCCGCGCAGCACCTGCAGCGCCTCGACCCGCTGTTTGCCGAGCCGGCGGCGGTCCAGGACCAGGGCCGACTTCCGGAAGCCGGGGTAGGGAAGGAAGGTCTGCACTCCGTCCTCACTGGAGAGGCAGTGTCTGTTCCGCCCAGATGGTCTTGCCCGTGGCGCTCTGCCGGGTGCCCCAGCGCTCGGTCAGCTGGGCGACGAGGAGCAGGCCGCGGCCGCCCTCGTCGTAGGAGCGGGCACGTCGCAGATGGGGAGCGGTGCTGCCGCCGTCGGAGACCTCACAGATGAGGGTCGTGTCGTGGATCAGACGGAGCTGGATCGGCGGCTCGGCGTGGCGGATGGCGTTGGTGACGAGTTCGCTGACGACCAGCTCGGTGACGAAGACGGCGTCGGACAGCCCCCACCTCGCCAGCTGCGCCACCACGTCCTTGCGGGTCTGGGCGACAGCGGACGGGTCGGCCGGTACCGCCCAGGTGGCGACGTGGTCCGAGTCGAGCGCGCGGGTGCGGGCGATGAGCAGGGCCACGTCGTCGGCCGGACGCCGCGTCAGCAGGTCGGACAGCACCGTGTCGCACAGGGCGTCCAGCGAGGTCGCCGGGCGGGCGAGGGCCTCCCGCAGCCGGTGGACCCCGGCGTCGATGTCGCGGTCCCGGTTCACGATCAGGCCGTTGGTGTAGAGGGCGAGCAGGCTGCCCTCGGGGATGTTGATCTCGGTGGCCTCGTAGGGCAGGCCGCCCACGCCGAGCGGGGGCGCGGCCGGGAGGCCGACGAGTTCGACGGCGCCGTCGGGGCTCACGAGGGCCGGCACGGGATGCCCGGCACCGGCGAAGCAGCAGCTCCGCGACACGGGGTCGTAGACGGCGTACAGGCAGGTCGCGCCCACGTCGGTGGGGGTTTCCGGGCGGCCGGTGGTGGCCCGGTGTCCGGCGGTGTCCCGGTGTCCGGCGGTGTCCCGGTGTCCGGCGGTGTCCCGGTGTCCTGAGGCCGCCCCCTTGTCCTCCTCGTCCCCCTCGTCCCCCTCGTCCTCCTTGTTCAGCCGGGCGACGAGGTCGTCGAGGTGGGTCAGGAGCTCGTCGCACGGCAGGTCGATGTCCGCGAGGGTGCGTACGGCCGTGCGCAGCCGCCCCATGGTCGCCGAGGCGTGCAGGCCGTGGCCGACGACGTCGCCGACGACCAGCGCCACCCGCGCGCCGGAAAGAGGGATGACGTCGAACCAGTCCCCGCCGACGCCGGCCCGGCCGCCCGCCGGGAGATAGCGGGACGCGACCTCGACCGCGGCCTGCCGGGGCAGCCGCTGGGGCAGGAGGCTGCGCTGGAGGGTGACCGCGGTGGCACGCTCCCGGCTGTAGCGGCGGGCGTTGTCGATGCTCACGGCCGCCCTGGCCGCCAGCTCCCCGGCCAGGACCAGGTCGTCGTGGTGGAAGGTCTCGGCGCTGCGGTACCGGATGAAGAAGGCGACGCCCAGGGTGGTGCCACGTGCGGCGAGGGGCACAGTCATCACCGAGTGGATGCCGAACGCCCGGACCCGGGCGGCGCGGCCGGGGTCGCGGGCGAGCCACCCGGCGAACTCGGGGTCGGACACCTCGTGCAAGGAAGGCCGTCCGGTGCGCAGGCTCTCGAAGGGCGCCGAGCCCGGAGGGTAGGTATCCACCTGGCCGGCCGCCACCGCCGACTCCGGTGCCCCCGGAGTCACGGACCGCAGCGCGGCCCGTCGCAGCCGCAGCGGCCCGTCAGCCGGCACGGCGTGCGCGGGCGGTTCGGCCACGTCGTCCAGCGCCTCCAGCAGATCGACGCTGACGAAGTCGGCCAGGGCGGGGACGGTCACGTCCGCCAGCTCCTGGGCCGTACGCGTCACATCGAGGGTGCCGCCGATGCGCCGGCCGGCCTCGGCGATCAGCTGGAGCCGCTTGCGGGCCCAGAACTGCTCCGTCATGTCGTGCGCGGAGAGGCAGACGCCCTGGATGGTGCCGTCGTGGTCCCGCAGCGCGGACAGGAAGACCGACCAGGCGTGCGCGTGCTCCTCCCCGGGGGCGCGCAGGTAGTTCTCCTGGTACTCCGGCTCGCCGGTCCGCAGCACCCGGGCCATGCTGCGTTCCGCCCGCTCACCGGCGTCGTCGTCGACGATCTCGGAAACGCGCAGCCCCAGCATCTCCTCCTCGGTGAGCGCCGTGGAGCGTTCCATGTCGGCGTTGGCCCGCCGCAGCCTCAGCCGGGTGTCGTAGATCGCCAGGGCGCAGCACGGGGACTGGGCGAAGCTCCAGCTCACGAGGGATTCGTCGAGGCCGGCCCGCGGCTGCCGGCCGGTCAGGGCGGAGACGAGGAGCCAGGCGCGGGGGCCGGTTCCGGGCTCCCTGTGGTGGGCGAGGATCCTGACCGTCAGCTTGCGGCCGTCGCGGTGCCGGAGCGCGACGTCGCCGTTCCAGCGGGGCAGTCCGGCGAGAGCCGGCATGCCGCCCCGCACGGGGATCGGCTCGGCCAGCAGATCCGCGGCCCGGCGGCCGGTCATCTGCCCGGAGGCGTACCCGAGGAGCTGCTCGGCGCCCGCGTTCCAGCCGGTCACCGTGCCGTGTTCGTCGAGGGTGATGCGGGCGGTGAGGGCCTCGCCGACGAGTGCTTCGAGCGCTCCGGGTGCTTCTCCGAGCGACCGGCCGGCCCGGCCGACGCTGACGGGCTGCTCCATGATCGGTCATCTCACTCTCGGGGTGAATGAGCCGTAACCCCGGACAAGCGCAGTTATCACCTGGTTACCCCGATTACGACCGGTATCACCGTGCCACCACCGGCTGGGAACGGAGCGGTCGCCCGGGCCTGCCGGAGCCCGGCCCGGGTAACCGCTCCCCCATGGGCCGGATCCTCGTGGGCACGTGTTCCTGGACGGACAAGGCGCTGGTCGGCAGCGGCTGGTACCCGGTGGGGCGGCGGGACGCCGAGGGACGGTTACGGCACTACGCCGAGCGGTTCCCGGTCGTCGAGGTCGACGCCTCGTACTACGCGCTGCCCGGCGAGCGGAACAGCCGGCTGTGGGCCGAGCGCACCCCGGACGGGTTCGTGTTCGACGTGAAGGCGTTCTCGCTGCTGACCGGGCATCCCACCAGGGAGGCGGCGATGCCGGGCGGGCTGCCGGCCGATCACCGGGACCCGGAGGTGCTCGACGAGGTGTGGGCCCGGTTCGCGGCCGGGATCGGGCCGCTGCGGCGGGCCGGGCGGCTCGGGAGCGTGCTGTTCCAGTTCCCGCCCTGGTTCCGGCCGGGGGAGCGGGCGGAGGCGTTCCTCCGGGAGTGCGCCGAGCGGACGCGGGGGTGGCCCCTCGCGGTCGAGTTCCGGCATCCCGCGTGGTGGGAGACGGGCCGGGCCGAGGACACGTGCGCGCTGCTCGCCGGGTACGGCATGGCCGCGGTCGCCGTCGACATGACGCAGACGCTCCCCTCCTCGGTCCCGCCGGTGACGGCTGTGACCTCGCCGCGGCTGTCCGTCGTACGGTTCCACGGCCGCAGCACCGCCTGGGGGACCGGGAGCAAGGAGGACCGGTTCCGGTACGGGTACGGCGAGGAGGAACTCGCCGAGTGGCTGCCCCGCGTGCGCAGGCTGGCGGAGCGGGCCGAGCAGGTCCACGTCCTGTTCAACAACTGCTGCGGCGACGCCGCCGTACGCGCCGCCGAGTGCATGACGCGGCTCCTCGACGGCGAGGCCGGGGCTGTTCCCGGAGCGGCCCGGGTGCCTAGGACGCGATCCGCACCCGTTTCGACACCGTCACCTGGTCCACGTCCGACACCCGCACGGTCGTCTTCATCGTCCAGGTCCCGGGGAGGGGCAGGTTGACGGAGTTGGTGCCCCAGTAGCCGCCCATGTCGTTCAGCTCGGCGTCGATCGGGCCGACCTCCCGGGAGGGCAGGGTGAAGGTGACGCGGACCTCGGGGATGACGATCAGGCCCTTGTCGGAGCCGTAGACCACGGCCTGGACGCCGTTCTCGCCGACGCGGGCCGGGTCCAGGGTGACCTGCACCGTGCCCCGGCCGGTCACGGAGCCCGCGCCCGTGTCGTAGGGCACCGTGACCAGGGTCGTGGGCGGCAGCGCGCCCGCCGGGGCCTGCTGCGCGGCCTCGGCCTGCGCGCGGCCCGGCAGCGTGGTGGTGAGCAGGGTCGTGATCAGCAGCACCACGGCGGCGACGGCGACCTCGATGAGGACGGAGCGGCGCAGCCCGCGCCGCAGCACGTCCCTGTCCGCGTCCCCATCCCCGTCCTCCGGTTCGGGCGCAGGCGCCTCCGGCTGCTCCGGCTCTCCGGTCGCTTCCGGCGGCAGCGGGGCGCCGACCGGCTGCGCGACCCGTTCGCGTACGGCCGCCACCGTCCGGGTGGTCACCGGGGCCGCGAGGCGGGCCGTCCAGCGGCGCGAGTACCCGGCCGCCAGCACCAGCACGGTCACCGCGGCCAGTTTCGCCAGCAGCAGCCGGCCGTACGACGTGCCGGACAGCGCGGAGACGGAGCCGAGGCCGCGCCAGGACTGGTAGACGCCGGTGACGACCAGGACCGTCACCGAGGCGAAGGCGATCCGGGAGAAGCGGGGCACGACCTCCGTCAGGTCCTCGCCGGACGAGCGGCGCAGGGTCAGGAGCAGTGCCACGAGCCCGCCCAGCCAGACCCCGGTCGCCAGCAGGTGCAGCACGGACGACGTCATCGCCAGCGGCACCTGGATCCCGGCGGAGGCGTGCTCGGCCGCGGCCCAGGTCAGGGCCAGTCCGACGGCCAGGGTCGTGCCCGCGGCCAGCGCCACGGGATCCTGGCGGTCGCGGAAGCGGCGGCGCCTGGACAGCCACACCAGGAAGCCGGCGGTCAGCAGGAGAACGGCCAGCCTGGCGAGCAGGGCCAGGCCCGGGCGGCTGCTCAGGGTGCGGCCGAGGGCGGAGGCGTCGAAGGCCGTCGCCGGGCCCGCGCCCGCCTCGTACGGGGCGCGCAGCAGGAGCAGGACGACCGTCGAGCCCAGCAGCGTGCACCAGGCCGTCACCAGTGGCCTGCGCAGCGGGAACCTGTTCGCCGGACGGCACAGCAGCGCGAACGCCGCCGCGCCGACGAGCAGCGCGGCGGCGACGTAGGCGAGGTAGCGGGCGGCGTCGTAGAGGCCGCCGGTCAGCGGGTCCTCCTCCGGGCCGGTGTCGATCTGCGTGGTCGTGGCGGACCGCTTGCCGACGGAGAAGGAGAAGGCACCGGAGACGGGGTGGCTGTCGGCGGACACCACTCGCCAGGCCACCGTGTAGGTGCCCTGGGCGAGCTTCTTGGGCAGGCCGACCCGGGCCGTGTCGGAGCGGCCGTCCGCGTGCGTGGCCTCGCCGGTGTGGACGCGTCGCTGGTCGGGGCCGAAGACCCGGAAGGAGTCGTCGAGCAGGCCCACGGATTCGGTGAAGGTCAGGGTGACGCTGCGGGGGCCCTGTTTGACGACGGATCCATCGTCAGGGGTGGTGGTGCGGAGGGCTGCGTGGGCCGAGGCGGGGGCTCCGCTGAAGAGGAGCAGGACCAGCACGGTGCCGAGCAGCACCAGGGCTTGGATTCGCCGGGGGTGTCCGACATCGCGCTCCTCGTTCCGCCGTGGGTCCACGTGGTTCTCCGTGTTCGGGATTTCCGGCCTCGGGATACGTACGGATGGGAGTTGTTCGGCGCTCACCGGGGAGGGTGGTTTGTGTTGTGTGGCGGCTGCGGAGGGGTGGGGGTCGTTCGCGCCCACGCGGCGGAGCCGCAAATCGATACGGCCCCGCGCCCCTAAAAAGCAGGTCGGGACAGCCCTGCGATCCTGTCCGCCTCTGCCGGATAGCGCGCCGTCAGCTCCCCCTCATCCCCGTGTTCATAGCCCTCGAACGTGAAGCCGGGCGCCATCGTGCAGCCGAACAGAGTCCACTCCCCGTGGGTCCTCCCGCCCATCCAGGTACCTGCCGGGACCGTGAACTGGACGTGCTGGCCGCCGAGGACGTCCGGGCCCAGCACCGCCGTCCGGGTGCTCCCGTCCGGGGCGAGCAGGAGCAGCTCCAGGGGATCGCCGAGGTAGTAGTGCCAGACCTCGTCGGTCGGCAGGCGGTGGAGGGCGGAGAAGGCGTCCGTCGTCAGGAGCGCGACGATCGCCGTGCCTTCGGGTCTGCCGTCGGGGCGTTCGGGACCGGCCCAGGTCTGCCGGAACAGGCCGCCCTCGCGCGGGATCGGCTCGAGTCCGTAATGGGCGATGAGCTCGTCGGGAGTCACCCGGGGAAGAGTACTTCCCGGTCGAGGAAGGCGAGCTGTGCCTTCTTCTCCGGCAGGTACACGTCGGGGAGGTCGATCTCCGGCAGCACGACCACCGGCCCGGCCGTGAAACCCAGCTTGAGGAAGCGGGTGACGGCCTTCTCGTTGCGCACGTCCGGGTCGACCACGACCCGCCGTCGCCCCAGGCCCAGCAGGACGTATGCGGCGATGGCCGCCACCAGCCGGGCCGTCCAGCCGGAGCGCGCGCCGCCCGGGCCGGCGGGGGCGAGCAGCAGGTGGACGCCGATGTCGCCGGGCCGGACGTCGTAGCACTCGCTGACGCGGTCGGCCTCGGGCTCGTAGGTCTGGAGGAGGGCGACCGGCTCGCCGTGCCGGACGACGAGGAAGGCGTGGTGGGTGGCGAGGATGTCCAGGTGGGCGTAGGTCTCGGCCACCTGCCGTTCGGTGAGGCCGTTCATGCCCCAGAAGCGGGCCCGGTCCTCCCGCACCCAGCGGTGGATCACGGCGGCGTCGGCCTCCGGGTCCAGCGGCAGGACGCGGACGGTGCCGAAGCCGTCGGCCGTCTGCTCGTGGACGGCCGTGCGGGAGGCGTACGGGTCAGACATCGGTTTCCTTCTTCAGCAGGGTCCAGTCGGTGACGACCGGGACGAGGTCTCCCGCGAGCCACAGCCGGAGCTGGTCGCGGTGGTGGGGCGAGCCGGGGACGCCCGAGGCGCCGAGCGGGACCACCCAGCGGCTGTCGTCGCGCCGGGCCAGGTCCCAGACGTAACGGGCCGCAGGGCCGCGGGCGGCTCGGTCGGTCAGGCCGGGCACGCCCGAGGTGCACAGCACGCAGTCGTGGTCGCCGGACAGCGCCGGTTCGTCGTACGGCGTTTCGGGGTGCAGCGGTCGCCAGGGGGTGAGGCGGTGGGTGTCGCCCCAGACGCCGGCCGGGGGCCGCGCGGCCACCTCCTCGAGCGCCGCGCGGACGGCCGCCGGGCGGTCGATTCCGTACAGGTCCTCCGCCCGCAGCAGGTGTTCGAGGGCGAAGCCGACGCGCGGGAGGAGGGCAAGCCAGGGCTGGAACACCTCCGGGTACGCCGGTGGTGTCGCGAGTGCGGCGAAGGCCGGGTGCGCCGCCAGCTGCCGTACGACCGCTCCGCGCACCGCCGCGTAGTGGGCCGCGTCGGCGCTGCCGGCGTCCATACGGCGGTCCCAGGAGAGGAGCCGGTCCCGGAGGGCGGCGGCCTCGGGGGTGAGGCCGTCGAGGGCGCGGAGGTGGTCCAGCAGGGGGCCCGCCGAGGCGAGGTGGGTGTCCGTGTGGATCGCGGGCATGTCGGCGGCGGACCAGCGCTCCTTGTAGGAGAGCAGCTCGGCGATGCGGCCGGCGCGGTGCGGCGGGGCGAACTCGACACCGAGGGGTGCGGCCGGGCCGCGCTGGTTGGCCATGACGGCGACGCCGTCGGTGAGCCCGGCGCGGGGCGTCTCGTGCCGGCCGGTCCACTCGTGGCCGGGCTCCCAGGCGGGGACCACGCGCAGGCGGTTGGACTGGGCGCGCAGCGGCACCCACCCGGCCACGCGGTGCAGCACACCGCCCTCGGTGTCGGCGGCCTGGACGACGTTGACCGGCTCGGCCCACCGGTCGAAGGCACGGTCCACGTCCGCGACCCGGCGGGCCCGCAGCAGCGGCAGCAGGGCACCGAAGCCGAGGTCGCCGGTGACGCGGGGCGGGTAGCGCAGGCTGATCGCCACGGGGGCGCCGACGGGGGCGGTTGGATCGACCGGGCCGCCGACCGGGGCGGCGGGATCGACCGGGCCGCCCGGACGCGCCGGGTCCGTCGGCACACCCGCACCTGCCGGGCCACCGTTCGGATCCCGCCGGCCTGCCGGACCGCCCGGCGCCGCCGTATCCACCGGACTGTCCTCGTACGCCAGGTCCATCGGATCGCCGTCGATCCCTTCGGGCCCTCCGATGACCAGCGGTCCCCGGTCGGTCTCGATCACCTCGACCTCGACCGGCTCCTCGCCCGCCACCTCGACGACCTCGGTGTGCCGGGCCGCCCGGTGCCAGACCCCGTCCGGTCCGAGGGCCTCCACCCCGGCCCCGGTGCGCCGCAGCCGCTCCCGGTAGAGGTCCTGGTAGTCGGCCATGGCGTTGGTGATCGCCCAGGCGACGGAGCCGGTGTGCCCGAAGTGGGCGATGCCGGGGACCCCGGGGACCGCCAGGCCCACGACGTCGAACTCCGGGCAGGACAGGTGGATCTGCTGGTAGACGCCCGGGTCCTCGATCCAGCGGTGGGGGTCGCCGGCGATGACCGCCTGCCCGGTGACGGTCCTCTCCCCGCTCACCAGCCAGCCGTTGGAGCCGGAGGTGCCGGGACCATCGGTCGCGAACAGGCCGACGGCGTCCGCGTCCAGGTGGTTCAGGGCCTGCTCGCGCCAGAGCTTGGCCGGGAACCCGGCGAAGAGGATGTGGGTGGCGAGCCAGACGCCGAGGGGGGTCCAGGGGTGCCAGGTCCCGGGGGTGAGGCCGGTGCGGGCGAACTCGGGGGCCGTCTCCGCCCCTTCGGCCAGCCCCGCGTTGACCCCGTCGACGTACGCCCGCACCCACCGCGCCGTCTCGGGGTCCTGTCTCTCCAGCTCCGCGAAGCAGCGCCTGGCCGTGTCGTCGAGTCTGGCCCGTCTGGCGAACCGGTCCCAGGCCAGGGCACTCTCGCCGAGGAAGGACGCCGAGGTGCCCTGGGCCCGGTGCCGCTCGACCTCGAGCTGCCAGGCCCGGTCGCGGGCGGTGACGCGGCCCTGCGCGTGGGCGAGTTCGGCCGCGCTGCCGGCGCGCAGATGCGGGATGCCCCAGGCGTCACGGTAGATCTCGGTGGCCACGCTGTGCTCCTTCTGTTCTTCAGGCTAGTTCTTTTTTAGGTTAGGCTTGCCTAAGTTGATGTCGATCGTGGCGGAATAGTACGTGAAGGGTGAACAAGCGATGGGGCAGGGGCGGGGTTGGGAAGGCGCGGTCCTCAAGCTGCTGCGCGCGAAGGATTTCGTGTTCACCGTGACCGGCGCGGAGGACGTCACCCCGGACTACCGGAGGCTCTCCTTCACCGACGGCGGTCTGCTGGCGGCGACCGGCGTCCACCCGACCATGTGGGTCCGGCTGTGGTTCGACAACGCGGGCAAGCCCCACCAGCGGGCCTACACCCTGGTCGACCCGGACCCGGAGGCCGGCACCTTCAGCCTGGAGTTCGCCCTGCACGAGGGGTGCGCCAGCGACTGGGCCAGGAAGGCCGAGCCGGGCGACACCGTCGAGGCGACCGTCCAGGGCACCGGCTTCGAGCACCCGAGCCCCGCGCCCTCGCACGTCTTCGCCGTCGGCGACCCCGCCTCGCTGCCTGCCATCAACTCCCTCCTGGACGCCCTGGGTTCCGCCCCGGCCACCGTCTGGTTCGAGGGCGGCGACGACGACCTGCCCTTCCGCACCGACCCGGCCCGGCACGAGCTGCGCAAGGTGCCCCGCCAGGACTCCGGCGCCCAGCTGGTCGACCGGGTGAAGGCGGACCTGCCCGGGCTGCTCCAGGGCGCCTTGGACCCGTACGTCTGGATCGCCTGCGACACGGCGACGACCCGGGCCCTGGCGGCGTACGTACGCAAGGAACTGGGCCTGCCCAAGCAGCGGGTGCACGCGCTGGGGTACTGGCGGGCCTCCTAGAGCCTGCGGGAGCGCGGCCGGGCCCGGGCCGGGGGATGATCGGGGCATGGACGTCACCCTTCACCTCGCCCAGGACCCCGAGGCCGACGCGCTGCTCGGCCGCAGTCCGCTCGCCGCACTGGTCGGGATGCTGCTGGACCAGCAAGTCCCGATGGAGTGGGCGTTCAAGGGTCCGGCGACGATCGCCCAGCGGCTCGGCACGGACGACCTGGACGCGCACGAGATCGCCGCGCACGAACCCGAGGCCTTCGCCGCGCTGCTCTCCCAGAAGCCGGCCGTGCACCGCTACCCGGGCTCCATGGCCAAGCGGATCCAGCAGCTGTGCCAGTACCTCGTCGAGCACTACGACGGTGACGCCGAGGCCGTCTGGAAGGACGTCGGCACCGGCAAGGAACTGCTGAAGCGGCTGGCCGGGCTGCCGGGCTTCGGCAAGCAGAAGGCACAGATCTTCCTCGCCCTGCTCGGCAAGCAGCTCGGGGTGCAGCCGGCCGGGTGGAGGGAGGCCGCGGGCGCTTACGGCGAGCCGCGGTCCTTCCGTTCCGTCGCCGACATCACCGGGCCCGAATCCCTGGTCAAGGTGCGGGCGCACAAGCAGGAGATGAAGGCGGCGGCCAAGGCGGCGAAGGCCGCGGGCCAGTAACGCCCACAGGCGTCAGCCACGTGGCCCGCCCCAGGTGGCGGGCCCCTCCGTTCCGGTCCAAGCATGGATCATGACGGTCCCCCGCGGTACCCGCCGGACCTCATGGCCGCGGGTGCTCGTCCTGCTGCTCGCCCTGCTCGTGCCGGGCGCGCACGCCGAGGCGCACACAGGGCCGGCGGCCGCCGTCTCCGGGGAGAGCACGGCCGTCGAGTGCGACGTCCTCGACACCGTCCTGCGCCCGTCCGCCAGGGCCGCCCGGCGCACCGCCGTCCCACTGCGCCCCGCCCCGCTCCCGGCCCCCGGGCCCGTGTACACCGCGCCGCGCCCCGCGCCCGTACCGCCGGGCCCGCCGCACGCCCCTCGTCCCCCGCGTTCCGAGGTCCTGCGCTGCTGACCGGACCGGACACCGGTCCCTCAGCCCCGCACGGAACAGGAACGACGAGGAACGACGAGGAACAGCCATGCTTCAAGACCCGTACGCGGTCCTGCGCGCCCTGCTGCGCGCGGAGGCCGCCCGCAGCACCCCCAAGCCCCATGCCAAGCCGGACACGCGGAAGCCGCAGCAGCCCTCGAAGGAACGAGAACGCGGCTGATCCACCCGCGACGGAGGCGGCGGAGGCGGCAGGGCGGCAGAGGCGACGGAGGCGGCGGAGAAGAACTAGCGCCTCCGCCGCCCCGAACGCCGCCCTGAACGCCGGGCCGTCCCGAACAGCGACCGTGTGATCTCCCGCCCGATCTGCGTCCCCACGGACCGGGCCAGGGACTTGAACACCCCGCTGCCGACCACCTGCTCCACGGCGGACGGCCGCTCCTCGTCCACGGGGGCGGTGGCATCGCGCATCTCGTCCGGCCCCTTCGCCCCGCGGCCGCCCCGCCCGCCCGACAGCCGCTCGTACGCCGACTCCCGGTCCACGGCCCGGGCGTACCGCTCGTACAGCGGCGACTCCTCCACCGCCCGGTCCAGGGCCTCCTGGCCGACCGGACCCATCAGGGACTCGGGCGCGCGCAGCCGGGTCGCGGCGACGGGCGTCGGGGCGCCCTTCTCGCTCAGCACCGTCACGACCGCCTCGCCCGTCCCCAGGTTGGTGAGCACCTCTTCGAGGTCGTACGGGGACCTCGGGAAGGTCCTCACCGTGGCGTTCAGGGCCTTCTGGTCGTCGGGGGTGAAGGCGCGCAACGCGTGCTGGACGCGGTTGCCGAGCTGGGCGAGGACATCGGCGGGCACGTCCTTCGGGGTCTGCGTCACGAAGAAGACGCCGACCCCTTTCGAGCGAATCAGGCGCACGGTCTGCGTGATCGACTCCAGGAACTCCTCGGAGGCGTCGTCGAAGAGCAGATGCGCCTCGTCGAGGAAGAAGACCAGCCGCGGCTTGTCGACGTCGCCGAGCTCGGGCAGATCGTGGAAGAGGTCGGCGAGCAGCCACATCAGGAAGGTCGAGAACAGCTGCGGCCGGTCCTGTACGGCGCTCAGCTCCAGGACGGAGACCGTGCCGCGTCCGTCCTCACCCGTCCGCAGCAACTCGGCCGTGTCGAACTCCGGCTCGCCGAAGAAACCGGACGCGCCCTGCGCCTCGAAGGCCGTCAGGGACCGCAGGATCACCCCGGCGGTGGCGGCCGACAGACCGCCGATCGTCTTCAGCTCCTGGCGGCCCTCGTCCGAGGTCAGGAAGGTCACGACCGCCCTGAGGTCCTTGAGGTCGATCAGCTCCAGGCCCTTGCCGTCGGCGTAGTGGAAGATCAGGGCGAGGGACTGCTCCTGGGTCCGGTTCAGCCGCAGCACCTTGGACAGCAGCAGCGGTCCGAAGCCGGTGACCGTGGCCCGGAGGGGGATGCCGCGGCCGATGCCGCCGAGGGCGTAGTACTCGGCCGGGAACCCCGTCGCCGTCCAGTGCTGGTGGACGTCCTTGGCCCGGCCCTCGACCCGGGCGTCCGAGCGGCCCGGCGCCGCGATCCCGGAGAGGTCGCCCTTGATGTCGGCGAGGAAGACGGGCACACCCTGGGCGGACAGCTGCTCGGCGATGAGCTGGAGCGTCTTGGTCTTGCCGGTGCCGGTGGCGCCCGCGACCAGGCCGTGGCGGTTGAGCATCGCCAGCGGCACCCGGATCTGCGCGTCCGGCAGACACGTCCCGTCCCACAGCAGGGCGCCCAGATGCAGGGCGGGGCCGGAGAAGGCGTAGCCGGAGGCGATCTTCAGGGCCTCCTGGGGGAGGGCGGCGGCGCGCTCCGACACTTCCGGAGCCGGGGCCGACGGCATGGTCTCGCGGTCCGGCATATTCACGCCCCTGTTCCGGTTCGTACCGCCTTGTGGGGTTTTTTTCAGCGTCGCACTACGGCGCCATGGCTGCGCCCGGAACGTCTTGCCCGGTAGGCTTTCCGTGTGATCTTCAAGCGCATCGGAAACGGCCGGCCGTACCCCGACCACGGCCGGGAAAGCACCCGGCAGTGGGCGGACGTCGCGCCGCGCCCGGTCCGCCTCGATCAGCTCGTGACGACCAAGGGGCAGCTGGACCTGGAGACCCTCCTCGCCGAGGACTCGACGTTCTACGGCGACCTCTTCGCGCACGTCGTGAAGTGGCAGGGCGATCTGTACCTGGAGGACGGCCTGCACCGCGCGGTGCGGGCGGCGCTCCAGCAGCGCCAGGTGCTGCACGCGCGCGTGCTCGAGCTGGACTGACCCCCGCCGCCGGCGAGTCGGCCCTTTCGGGTTCGGCTGGTCCGTCTGGCCGATGTCGAATGATCATCTAGTAGGCATCGTCGCCCAGGCGCACTACGCTGCGCTCATGAGCATGCTGACTCCCCCCGGCATGGGCGGCAAATACCGCATCACGGGCAACAAGCACCCCCGGATGCGCGGGCCCCGGCGGCGCGGCAGGCTCGTCGTCGTGGTCGTCGCCTCCGTCGCCGTGCTCGGCGTGGGCGGCTGGGGCACGCTGCAGCTCATCGATGTCTTCACGGGCGGCGGCGGAAAGGCTTCGGCAGCCGGCAACGGCACGGACTGCGCCCCCAGGACCAAGGCGAGCGCCTCGCCCGCCGCCAAGGCGCTGCCCGAGCCGGGCACGATCACGGTCAACGTCTTCAACGCCACCACCCGCAGCGGGCTGGCGAAGAAGACCGCCGACGAGCTGAAGAAGCGCGGCTTCAAGATCGGCGACGTGGGCAACGCGACCAAGCAGTACGACAAGAAGGTCAAGGGCACCGGCGTACTGCTCGGGCCCGCCGCCGCGCTCGACACCTCGCTGCCCGTGCTCGGCACGCACATGCCGAACGCCGAACGGCGTACCGAGGCGGCGCGCAAGGGTGCCGCCGTCGACCTCGTCATCGGCGACGGCTTCAAGGCACTGGCGAAGAAGCCGGACGCCGACCGGGCCCTGACCAAGCTGGCCAGGCCCGAGCCGGCGGCCACGCCGAAGAAGGGCTGCTGAGGGGCTTGGCGCGAGGGCCCCTCAAGGGCTCGGGGGTTTCCGGGTTTCCTACTCCGCCGCGCCGTACATCCGGTCGCCCGCGTCGCCGAGGCCCGGCACGATGTAGCCGTGCTCGTTCAGGCGCTCGTCGACCGAGGCGGTCACGACCGTCACCGGGGTGCCGGCCAGCTCGCGCTCCATGATCTCGACGCCCTCCGGGGCGGCCAGCAGCACCACGGCGGTCACGTCGTCGGCGCCGCGCTTGATCAGCTCCTGGATCGCCGCGACCAGCGTGCCGCCGGTGGCGAGCATCGGGTCCAGCACGTACACCTGACGTCCCGACAGGTCCTCCGGCATCCGCGTCGCGTACGTGGAGGCCTCGAGCGTCTCCTCGTTGCGGATCATGCCGAGGAAGCCCACCTCGGCGGTCGGCAGCAGCCGGACCATGCCGTCCAGCATGCCGAGCCCGGCCCGCAGGATCGGCACCACCAGGGGGCGCGGGTGGGACAGCTTGACGCCCGTGGTCGTGGCCACCGGCGTCCGGATGTCGACCTGCTCGGTGCGCACGTCGCGCGTGGCCTCGTAGGCGAGCAGGGTGACCAGCTCGTCGGCGAGACGGCGGAAGGTCGCGGAGTCGGTGCGCTGGTCGCGCAGCGTGGTGAGCTTGTGGGCGACCAGTGGGTGGTCGACGACGTGGAGACGCATGTCCACAACAGTAGCCGGGCCGGGTGACACGGGCCGCACGGCGTTCGCCGGCGTCAATCGCCCGTCCCGGGGAAGGCGGGAAGGACGAACTGGGGGTGATGAGCCAGATGCCCGACAGGGATTTCCGAGAAGATCTGTCGCCGCGCGCGTGGCCCGGGGCGGACCCGGCGGCCGACCGGACGGACGAGCCGGACGTGTCCTCCGCCGAGCGCCGCCGACGCCGCGCCCGCTTCCTGCGCGACCTCGCCGAGGCCCGCGAACTACGCGACCGAGTCCAGCCCCGCCGAGCCAAGACAGCCCGCCTGCGACACGCCATGCGGATGCGCACGTTCCGCTGGTGACACGACCCCACGCCGACGGAACCCACACCGCCCCATCGTCGGCAGGACGGCACGGGTACGCCCGTAGGACCCAACCGGGTCATCCGGTGGAACCGGCCCGCGTCCGCCGACGCGGCCGCACGGGTCCGCCGGTGGCACCTGACCGGGTTCGCCCGGCGGGCCCCAAGACACGTCCGTCGGCAGGACGGCACGGGAACGCCCTCATAACCCAGTGGGGTCCGTTGGTGGGCCCCGGACGCGTTCGCCGACACGGCCGCACGGGTCGCCCTGGCACCCGTACGGGTCTGCCGGTGGGACCCCTCATGGGTTCGGTGCCAGGACCACTGTGTCCGTGCGCGAACTCGCGTTTCACCGGTGCACCCGCACGGGTCCGTGGGTGGCACCCGGACGTGTCCGCCGGTGTCGGCCGCACGGGTCCGGCCGGGGGTCCGGATGCCGCGAAGTGGCATGCCTTCCGCTGGGTCCCACCGGCGGAACCGCACGCGTCCGACCGTGGGACCCGCGGCGTGTTCCGTCGGTAGGAAACGGGTGAGGAAACCGTCGGAGAAGATCACGAACCGCGCGGGCATTGTCGCGGTGACCGTGCGTGGAGTGGGGGAAAGCCGCGTACGATCCGCAGGTGGCGGCAACGGGCGTGCGATCAAAACTGCCGGACACAGGGTGCCGAAGACGTCCCCTGAACGCCTTGTTTCTGCCACGATTCCGAGTGGGCGGGGCTCGGACGAGCACTCCCCGCCCTCAACCTCCGCCGGGGGGACCCCCAACCGGCACGCCTCTGACCAGTGGGAGAGTCACGGTGTACTTCGCCGCACTGCTCGCGCGCACCGAAGACGGGTGGAAAGCGAGCGACACAGAGCTCGACGATGTGGAAACCCTGTCGGATCTTGCCGACCTGGCCCGTGAATCCTCCCCCGACGAGGACACGGTGCTCGTGCTCATCGAGCAGGAGGACGCCTGGTTCGGCGTAGTCCGCGTGGACGGCGAGGACGACCCTCGTATCTACGTCTCGGACGCCGCCGCCGCTGCCCGCAGCAGCTACGGCGAGATCCTGCTGACCGACGAACTGCTCGGCCGGGATCCCGACGACGGGGACGACCTGGACGCCCTCGACCTCGACGGCACCGAGGACGGTGAGCCCGACGAGGACGACGAGTCCGACGACGGTGACGGGGCCACCGGATCGGCGGACGCCGTGCCGCACGGCCCGGTCGGCGACGTCCAGATCCTCGACGACCTGGGCGTCAGCGAGAAGGAACTGCGCCTGATGTCGACGGAGGCCGTCACCGAGATCGCCGAGTCGCTGGGCGCCTCGGAGACGCTGGAGGCCGTCCGCTGACCGGTCCCGTCGGCCCCGGACCGCCGGATCCGGTACGTGACCCCTGGCGGCCCGCGATGCGACTCGCCCTGGACGAGGCCGCCGAGGCCGTCCGGGGCGGGGACGTCCCCGTCGGCGCCGTCGTACTGGCCCCGGACGGCACGACCGTGCTCGCGGCCGGGCACAACGAACGTGAGGCGGGCGGCGATCCGACGGCCCACGCGGAGGTGCTCGCCCTGCGCCGGGCCGCATCCGCGGAGGGCCGGTGGCGGCTCGCCGGCTGCACCCTCGTGGTGACGCTGGAGCCCTGCACGATGTGCGCGGGCGCCATCCAGCAGTCTCGTGTCGACCGTCTCGTCTACGGCGCCCGCGACGAGAAGGCCGGCGCGGCCGGCTCCCTCTGGGACCTGGTCCGCGACCGGCGGCTCAACCACCGGCCCGAAGTGATCGAGGGCGTGCTCGCCGAGGAGTGCTCGCGGCTGCTCACGGAGTTCTTCCGGGCCCGCTGAATACCGATTTCAAAGCACGCCGCACCTTGCTGTAAGGTCTCCCTCGGTAGCGTGTCCGAGCGGCCGAAGGAGCTCGCCTCGAAAGCGAGTGTGGCGCAAGTCACCGAGGGTTCAAATCCCTCCGCTACCGCTTGAGAAGGGCCCCGTCGTCAGACGGGGCCCTTCGTGCGATCTGCCCCTTCGGTGGGCTCGGACCTTCGTGCGATCATGTGCGCTGCATGGGACACCAGGGACAGGGGAGGCCGCGATGGCGGTGAACGCGAAGAAGGTCACCGTCTACGTCGTCGTGGTCTTTGTGATGTACGTGATCATCACGGACCCGGAGAAGGCCGCCGACTACGTCCAGATAGGGTTCCAGGGCATATCGGACGCCGCCCAGGCCCTCGGCGACTTCGCCACATGGGTCGCCGACGGAGGAAAGTGATGATCCGCCACCTGGTCCTCTTCAAGCTCCACGAGGGCGTCGAGCGCGACGACCCGCGCGTCGTGAAGGGCGTCGAGGCCTTCCGCGCGCTCGACGGCGCGATCCCCGGGATCCGCTTCTGGGAGCTCGGCTGGAACGTCAGCGACCGCCCCATCGCCCATGACTTCGCCATCAACTCGGCCTTCGACGACGCGGACGCGCTGCGCCGGTACGTGGAGCATCCCGACCACCAGGCGGGTGTCGCGCTGTGGCGCGAGTTCGCCACGTGGGTGATCGCCGACTACGAGTTCTGAGGCCCTCGGCCCCCAGGCACCTGAAGCCCCTCGTCGTTCCGACGGGGGGCTCTGCCGTGCCGCGTGCCGATGGATGCCGCTTTTCATCCCCCAACACGTAGTTATGGGGTGCTTGCACACAGTGGACATGTCTTGTGATGCTATGACCGCTTTTGATGGAAGAGTTGACTGATGGGTTGACGGATGACGAGGTGGAGTTGACCGTGCTGGCCAGTACTGCGCCTCAGGCACCCTCCTCTGCCACGGAAGCCTCCCCTGAAGCGACTCCCCAAGCGACCCCCCAAGCGACCCCCCAAGCGACCCCCCAGCGGAGCCGTGGCGCCGACACGCGCGCACTCACGCAGGTCCTCTTCGGTCAGCTCAAGGAGCTCCAGCCGGGCACGCCGGAGCACGACCGGGTGCGCGGGGCGCTCATCGAGGCCAACCTCCCGCTCGTGCGCTACGCGGCCGCCCGTTTCCGCTCCCGCAACGAGCCGATGGAGGACGTCGTCCAGGTCGGCACCATCGGGCTCATCAACGCCATCGACCGCTTCGACCCGGACCGGGGCGTGCAGTTCCCGACGTTCGCGA
Source organism: Streptomyces sp. NPDC055506 (assembly GCF_053643595.1). Classification (NCBI taxonomy): domain Bacteria; kingdom Bacillati; phylum Actinomycetota; class Actinomycetes; order Kitasatosporales; family Streptomycetaceae; genus Streptomyces; species Streptomyces sp. NPDC055506. The sequence continues at coordinate 71,885 of NZ_JBSHKH010000031.1, forward strand.
TGCCGACGGTCGTGGGCGAGATCAAGCGGTACTTCCGCGACAACGTCCGCACGGTCCATGTGCCGCGCCGGCTGCACGAGCTGTGGGTCCAGGTCAACAGCGCGACCGAGGACCTGACCACCTCCTTCGGGCGTACGCCGACGACCTCGGAGATCGCCGAGCGGCTCCGCATCACCGAGGACGAGGTGCTGTCCTGCATTGAGGCCGGGCGGTCGTACCACGCGACCTCGCTGGAGGCCGCGCAGGAGGGCGACGGACTGCCGGGGCTGCTGGACCGGCTCGGCTACGAGGATCCCGCGCTGGACGGCGTGGAGCACAGGGATCTCGTACGGCATCTGCTCGTACAGCTGCCCGAAAGAGAGCAGCGGATTCTGCTGCTGCGGTACTACAGCAACCTCACGCAGTCTCAGATCAGTGCGGAGCTCGGCGTTTCGCAGATGCATGTCTCGCGGCTACTCGCGCGTAGCTTCCAGCGGTTGCGGTCTGCGAACCGGATCGACGCGTAACCGCAAACGCGAGCGAGAGGTCACCTGGGCGAGGGAATCGCTGATCAGGGCGTTCCCGGCGGTTGCGGGCCGACACGTCGTCAGACCCCTTGTTTGCAGGGCGGATTCGCGTCTCAGATGTCGACATGTCACTACAGCGTGTTGCCGACATGTGACATTCTGCGGGAAGCGCGTTTGCCGGGGCTTCGGCGCCGGTATTCAGGTGAAGGCTGCGTTCCTCAGACGGGAGCGTTCGCCGCGACCGTCCCGCGACCCAAAGGGGGTGGCATGTCCGCAGAACAGGGCAGCTCGAAGGTGCTCACGCTCGCGGAGAGCGAGACAGCTCCCCATGCTCTCGACTCACTCGGCCCCATCGATGATGCTCCGGCCGTCCTGGCGGCCGAGCCCGCCCCGGCGATTCCGACGGCGGGCGCCATCGACACCCGCACCCTGTCCCGCTCCCTGTTCCTGCGGCTGGCCGCGCTCGACGAGGACAGCCCCGAGCGTGCGTATGTCCGTGACACGCTGATCGAGCTCAATCTGCCGCTGGTGCGGTACGCCGCGGCGCGGTTCCGGTCCCGGAACGAGCCGATGGAGGACATCGTCCAGGTCGGCACGATCGGGCTGATCAAGGCGATCGACCGGTTCGACTGCGAACGCGGGGTGGAGTTCCCGACGTTCGCGATGCCGACGGTCGTGGGCGAGATCAAGCGGTTCTTCCGCGACACGTCGTGGTCGGTGCGGGTGCCGCGGCGGCTGCAGGAGCTGCGGCTGGCGCTGACGAAGGCCAGTGACGAGCTCTCGCAGAAGCTGGACCGGTCTCCTACGGTCACCGAACTCGCGGCCGTGCTCGGGGTGTCCGAGGAGGACGTCGTCGATGGGCTGGCGGTGGGGAACGCGTACACGGCGTCGTCGCTGGACTCGCCGGCGCCGGAGGACGACGGCGGCGAGGGGTCGCTTGCGGACCGGCTGGGGTACGAGGACACCGCGCTGGAGGGCGTGGAGTACCGCGAGTCCCTGAAGCCGCTGCTGGCCAAGCTGCCGCCTCGTGAGCGGCGGATCATCATGCTGCGGTTCTTCGCGAACATGACTCAGTCGCAGATCGGCGAGGAGGTCGGCATCTCGCAGATGCACGTCTCCCGGCTGCTGACCCGGACGCTGGCGCAGCTGCGGGAAGGCCTGATCTCGGACTGACTGACGGACGCGGGGCAGCCCCACGGCTTCGTCGTGGGTCGGGGCCGCGCCGGGGGGTGTCCGTCCTCGGAACGTCGCGATGGGGTCGGACACCGACTAACTCTTCGTTGACGCGACAACCGCTGCGGGCGGACACCCCCCGACACGGCCCCTTCCGTGA
>NZ_JBSHKH010000032.1:0-73368 GCF_053643595.1 Streptomyces sp. NPDC055506
GCTCGGGTGAGCCACGCCCCCACGGGATCGAGCTTCTCAGGCCTCCACGCGCCCGCGTGTCACCGCCTTCTTCAGCAGCGGCCACGCCAGCAGGACCAGGATCACCGCGTACACGGTCACCGCGAACGGTGTGTTGACCAGGCCCGTCACGCTGCCGTCGCTGATCTGCAGGGCGCGCCGGAGTTGCTGCTCGGCGTTGGGGCCGAGGATGACGCCGATGACGGCGGGGAGCACCGGCAGGCCGTAGCGGCGCATGCCGAAGCCGATCAGGCCGATGATCAGCAGGATCACCAGGTCGATCACCTCGCCGCCGACCGCGTACGCGCCGACCGCCGCGAAGAACATGATCCCGGCGTAGAGGTACGGGCGCGGGATGCGCAGGAGCTTCGCCCACACCGGCGCCAGCGGCAGGTTGAGGGCCAGGAGCAGCACCATGCCGACGAAGAGGGAGGCGATCAGGCCCCAGACCAGGTCGGGTTCGCGTTCGAAGAGCAGCGGGCCGGGCTGGATGCCGTACTGCTGGAAGGCGGCCAGCATGACGGCCGCCACCGCCGTGGTCGGCAGACCAAGGGTCAGCATCGACACCAGGGTGCCCGCCGCCGAGGCGGACGCCGCCGACTCCGGCCCCGCGACGCCCTCGATGGCGCCCTTGCCCCACTCGTCCTTGTGCTTGGACAGGCGCTTCTCCGTCACGTACGACAGAAAGGTGGGGATCTCCGCGCCGCCCGCGGGGATCGCGCCGAACGGGAAACCGATGAACGGGCCGCGCAGCCACGACTTCCAGGTCCGGTTCACATCCCCGCGCCCCAGCCACGGCCGGCCCACCGGGATCGGCTCCGGCGGCCTGCGCCGCAGATGGGCGGCGACCCACAGGGCCTCGCCGATCGCGAAGAGACCGACCGCCACGATCACCACGTCGATGCCGTCGGCCAGTTGGAGCGAGCCGAACGTCAGGCGCTGCTGGCCGGTCATCTGGTCCAGGCCCACCAGGCCCAGGGTGAGGCCGATGAGCAGGGAGGCGAGGCCGCGGATGCGGGACGAGCCCAGCACCGACGTCACCGCGATGAACGCCAGCACCATGATGGCGAAGTAGTCCGGCGCGCCGATGTCCACGGCCAGTTTCGCGACGGTCGGCGCGAGCGCCACCAGCAGGAGCGTGCCGATCAGACCGCCCGCGAAGTGCCCCACTGCGGCCGCCGCGAGCGCCTGGGCGCCGCGCCCGGACTTGGCCATGGGGTTGCCCTCCATGGCAGCCACGACCGCCGCGCTCTCACCGGGCGTGTTGAGCAGGATGGAGGTGGTCGAGCCGCCGAACATCGCGCCGTAGTAGATGCCGGCGAACATGATGAACGCGCCGATCGGGTCGAGCCCGTACGTCACCGGCAGCAACAGCGCGACCGCCATCGCGGGGCCGATGCCCGGCAGCACGCCGATCGCCGTGCCGAGCAGCACACCGATGACGGCCCACAGGAGGTTGATCGGCGTGAGGGCTGTGCCGAAGCCGTCCAGAAGGGAGTTGAAGGCATCCATGTCACAGCACTCCCATCAGCGGACCGCCGGGCAGGGGCACTCCGAGCAGATTGTTGAAGACGACGTAGGTCACGAGGGACAGCCCGGCCGCGATGAGCGGATCGCGGTCGATCCTGCGGCTGCCGAGCGCGAACGCCGCGCCCCAGAACAGCAGCGCCCCCGCGACGGGGAAGCCGAGCGGCTCGATGAGGACGGCCGCGCCGAGGAACACTCCGGCGAGCAGCAGCACCGTGCGCCAGTCGGCGGGCTCGGACAGGTCGACGTCCTCGCCGGTCTCGGCCTGACCCCGGCCGCCGCGCAGCACGTCCACGGCGAGCAGCGCGGCGATCACCAGCAGCCCGGCCCCGACCACGATCGGCACGGTCTTCGGACCGACGGGGCCGCGCTGGGCGATGTCGACGTCCATGGTGAGCGCGTCGGTCAGGACGAGCACGCCCAGGGCCAGCAGCAGCGCGCACACCCCGAGTTCGGAGTGCTCGCGCAGCCACGAGCGCCGTTCGCCGCCGGTCTCGGCGGGGGAAATGTCGGTCTGCGTCGTCACAGTCCCAGCTCCTTCAGCACCGAAACCACGCGCTTGTCCTCGGCGTCGAGGAACGCGCCGAACTTGTCACCGGTGAGGAAGGCGTCGTCCCAGCCGTTCTGCTTCATGGACTTCCGCCACTCTTCGGAGCCGTGCAGCTCCTCGACGAGCCGCACGAGCTTGGCCCGTTCGCCGTCGGTGAGGCCGGGCGGGGCGACGATGCCGCGCCAGTTGGTGAAGTTCACGTCGTAGCCGGCCTCCGTCAGCGTCGGGGCGTCGAGCCCCGCGACCCGCTTGGGGCCGGTGACCGCGAGGAGGCGCAGCTCGCCCGCCTTGATCTGGTCCAGGTACTCGCCGACACCGGAGACACCGAAGGCGACCTTGTTGCCGAGGATGGAGGCGAGGAGTTCGCCGCCGCCGTCGAAGGGGATGTAGTTGACCTGCTTCGGCGGGATCCCGGCGGCCCGCGCCATCAGCATCGGCGCGAGGTGGTCCGGCCCGCCGGGGGAGGACCCGCCGCCCACCGGGAGCTTGCCGGGGTTCTCCTTCCAGGCGCCGATCAGGTCGTCGATCGTCTTGTACGGGGAGTCCTTGGCGACCACGACGACGTCCTGCTCCTCGGTGAGCCGGGCGATCGGCGTGGTGTCGCCGAGCGTCTTCGGCGCGTCGTTGGAACGGACGGCACCCACGACCCCGAGGCCCATGGACATGGCGAGCTTGCCGTTGCCCTGTTCGCTCACCAGTCGGCTGAGGCCCACGGTGCCGCCGGCTCCGGGCAGGTTGAACACTTCGATGTTGTGGGTCAGTCCGGCGTCCTCGGCGTTCTTCGCGGCCGTACGGGCCGTGATGTCGTAGCCGCCGCCGGGCGTGTTGGGGACCATGAAACGCAGGCCTGGGATCTGTGTGCCGGTCTCGGTGCCGCTGCCGGTGGTCAGCAGCGGCGGTCCGACGAGCACGAGCACGGCGGCCCCGAGCAGGGCTAGGGGAGTGCGCAGGCGCACGAGTGCCACCACCTGTCGGTACGTCGATGCGGGTAGGTAAGGGCCCTGTGGGGGAGGGTGATGTGGGCCACATGCTGCACCGGGCGCCGACGGGCTGTCTCTCTTGCGGAACCAACGGAGGTTTTGGTCTTTGCGGTCGCCGGAACCGCCGTGGGCACCCGGCCCCGTGGACCGCATCCCGCACATCCCTTTCCCTCACCGCAGGTGGACGCCATGATGGGCGGCCCCGGCACGGAAGGAGCGACCCGATGACCAGCGAGTCCCGTACGTCCGCCGACACCGGCGCGATCGACGTCCTCGTGGTCGACGACGACTTCATGGTGGCCAAGGTCCATCGGGCCTTCGTCGAGCGCGTCGACTCCTTCCGCGTCGTCGGCGTCGCAGGTACCGGCGCCCAGGCCGTCACCGCCGCCGACGCGCTGCGCCCCGACCTGGTGCTGCTCGACCTGCATCTGCCGGACATCCTCGGCCTCGACGTCATACCCCGGCTGCGTTCCGCGGGCCACGACTGCGACGTCATGGTCGTCAGCGCCGCCCGGGAGGCCGAGACGGTCCGCGGGGCCGTCCGGCACGGGGTCGTCGACTACCTCCTCAAACCCTTCGAGTCCGAGGAGCTGCGCGCCCGGCTGGAGCGCTACGCCGACCGGCGCGGCCGGCTGCTCGGCACGGTCGTGCGCAGCCAGGCCGACGTCGACCGGGTGCTGGCCGGAGCCGCCGGAGGGACCTCGCCCGTCGCCGCCCTGCCCAAGGGCATGAGCGTGGAGACCGCCGAGCTGGTCGAGCGGGCCCTGCGGGAGACGGACGGCACCCTGTCCGCCAGCGAGTGCGCCGCGATGACCGGCGTCTCCCGCGTGAGCGCCCGCCGCTACCTCGAGCACTTCCACACCGTCGGCCGCGTGGAGGTCTCCCTGCGCTACGGCGTGGCGGGCCGCCCCGAACGCCGCTACCGCTTCCGCGGCCCCACCGAGCTCCGGCCCGGGGGCGAGGTACGCGCCTAGCCCCCAGGGAGGAGCGGCCCTCTCTCCCCCCCGGAACAGCTGCGACCGCCCTGCTCCCTCGGGGGCAGCAGACTAGCTCGCCGCGCAGTCGACGTCCTTCGCCGGCAGGCGGCCCGTCGCGAGGTAGGCGTTGACCGTGTCGTCGACGCACGGCGCACCGTAGACGCCGTACACCGCGTGCTGATCGGCGCCGCTCAGTGTGACCAGGCGCGAGGAGGGCCACATGCCACGCACCGCCTCGGCGCCGTCGTGGTCGGTGCGCGGGTCCCCGGTGGCGCTGACGAGGAGGGCCGGCAGGTCGTCGCGGATCTTGGTCGGGCGCTCGCGCGGCCGGTCCCAGAACGCGCACGGGTTGATGTTGTGCGTGACGGGCGCGAACAGCGGATCCTGCGCCCGGCCGCGCTGGACGTCGCGCCAGTAGACCTCCGGGTCACGAGGCGCGGTGCCGTCGCCGCACAGGATCGCCGCCTGCGCGCTGCCGTAGGCGGAGTCGGTGCCCGTGAGCGTGAACTCGAGCACCCCGGCGAGCCAGGGGGACGGCGTCACCCGCCGCCCCTCGGACGCCCGCAGCATGTCCCGTACGCCCTGCGCGAAGTCACCGTAGGAGGCGTCGTTGTGCTGCGAGAGGCCGTTGAAGACGACCATGGGCATCACATGCCCGTCCAGCCGGTGGTCGCCGAGCCGCAGCGGTCTACGGGCCGAGGCCTTCCGGACTCGGTCCACCGTGGCCAGCACCTCGGCGCGTGTCCCGCCCAGCCCGTAGGTCCCCTCACGCGCCGCGGCCCAGGACGCCCACCCCTCCAGCGCGTGCCGGTTGGCGCGCTCGACGCCCCGCAGCAGCCTCGGCCCGTACCGGTCCGGGTCGATCACCCCGTCCAGGACGACCCGGTCGGTGCGCCCGGGGAACATCGTGGAGTACACCTCGCCGAGGTAACTGCCGTACGAGTAGCCCAGATAGGAGATCCGCCGCTCACCCAGCGCGGCCCGGACGACGTCCATGTCGCGCGCGGTGTTGCGGGTCGTGGCGTGGGGCAGGGCATCGCCCGCGTTGGTGCGGCAGCGCTCGGCGAGGTCCTTCGAGAACGCGGTGACACGGTCGAAGCCGGCCCGGTCCTCGCCCGCCCCGCGCCACGCCGAGCCGGTCGGCCAGCGGCAGTCCAGCGGGGTGCTGCGGCCGATGAAGCGGGGGTCGACGCCCACCACGTCGTACCGTGCGGCGACGTCCTTCATCGCCTTGCCCACCCAAGGCGGGTCGCCGAGCGACGGCCCGCCGGGGCCGCCGCCGTTGAGCAGCAGCGGGCCGACGCGCCGGTCGGTGTCGGTGGCGCGGATCCGGGATATCGCGACGGTGATCGTGCGGCCGCCGGGGTCCGAGTAGTCCAGTGGAACCGTCACATCGGCGCAGCGGGCGCCCGCCTGCTGTAGCTCCTTACCGGTCGTGTCCTGAGGGCCGAGCACACAGCTCTTCCAGGTGAGGCGCTGCTGGTGGTAGCGGGCGAGGGGGTCGGAGCCGGGGACCGCCTCGGCCGTGGAAGGCAGCACGGTGAGGGCGAGGGCGGCGGCCGTCAGCGCGAGGGCGGCTCGTCCCGGGGCTGCCGGGGAACGGGGTAACACGTGGGTGTCCCTTCTGTCGCGAAACTCCCCTCGGCCGTCCGGCATGGACATTGCGGAAGGGGCTGCTGTGCGACAGAACGGTAGGGAAGGGCTGCCCGCTGATCACTCCGGCTGGCAGCCCGTTCATGGTGGGGCCAACCCCCGGGAGGAGGCGGGGGAATGCCGTTTCCATGGCGGTGACAACGGCCGGAATATCCGCCCCAAGCTGGGAGAATGCTCGCGCAGACCTTGTGCAGGTCGTCGCAGGGGGGTTGTCCAGACATGGTCCCGCGCCTAGGGTCACCTTCCGAGTGCAAGCGCTTTCCAAGCGTGAGTCCACCGGCCGTCCGAGGAGCGCCGCATGTCCGTGTCCCCAGGGTCTCCCACCCGCCGTCGCGTGGCCGTCGTCGGCACCGGAGCCATCGTCAGCGGGAGCCACCTGCCCGCGCTGCGGGCCCACTCCGACCGGGTGGAGCTGGTCGCCGCCGTCGATGTGGACCAGGAGCGGCTCGACACCTTCCGCGAGCTGGCCGGCGACCAGGTCGCCGGGTACACCTCGGTGGACGCGATGCTGGACGCCGAACGCCCTGACCTGGTCCTGATCGGGACACCGCCCTCCCTGCACCGGGAGCAGACGGTGGCCGCGCTCAAGGCCGGTGCCTGGGTGCTCTGCGAGAAGCCGCTCACCCTGTCCCTCGCCGAGTACGACGAGATCGCCGCCGCCGAGGAGGCCTCCGGCGCGTACGCGGCGGTCGTCTTCCAGCACCGCTACGGCTCCGGCGCCGTGCACGCCCGCGAGCTGATCACCGGCGGTGAGCTGGGCGCCCCGCTGGTCGCGCACTGCCAGACCACCTGGCACCGGGACGCCGCGTACTACGCGGTGCCGTGGCGCGGCAAGTGGGCCAGCGAGGGCGGCGGCCCCACCATGGGTCACGGCATCCACCAGTACGACCTGCTGCTGCACCTGCTCGGCGAGTGGGAGGAGATCCAGGCCATGGCGGCCCGGCTCGTCCACGACACCGAGAGCGAGGACGTCTCCACCGCGCTGGTGCGCTTCCGGGGCGGCGCACTCGCGACCGTCGTGAACAGCGTGCTGTCCCCGGACGAGGTGAGCCGTATCCGCGTCGACTGCGCGGACGCCACGGTCGAGCTCACCCACCTGTACGGCCACAGCAACGACAGCTGGGCCTACACCCCGGCCCCGCACGTCGCCTCCGAGCGCGCCACCGCCTGGCGCACCCCCGCGAGCGACGTGCCCAGTTCGCACACGGCCCAGCTCGGCGCGCTCCTGGACGCCTACGACCATGGCACCAGACCACCGGGCAGCGGCCAGGACGCCCGCGCCACCCTCGAGTTCGCCGCCGCCCTGTACAAGGCGGCGTTCACCGGCCGCTCGGTGCACGCGGGGGAGATCGGCCCCGGCGACCCCTTCTACGAGGCCATGCACGGCGAGTACCCCGACTGGGCCCCCAAGGAGCGCGCATGACCATCCGAGTCACCCACACGCACGGCGAGGACATCGCCGTCACGTCGGCAGGCGGCACGGAGATCCTCCGCTACGTCTACCGGCCCGACCCGGATCCGTTCGAGTCCCGCAAGCCGTACGCCCACCCCGTGCGCACCCTCTCCGGCCGCACGGTCACCGGCTACCGCCCGAACGACCACCGCTGGCACAAGGGCCTGCAGATGACCTCGAGCCATCTGTCCGGCCAGAACTTCTGGGGCGGCAACTGCTACGTCCACGGCCAGGGCTATCTGCCCCTGCCCGAGCGTGTCGGCTCGATGCGGCACGACGGCTTCCAGGACTTCACGGTCGAGGACGACCGGCTCGCCTTCACCGAGAACCTCACCTGGGTCGAGAACGGCGGCGAGGAGTGGGCCCGTGAGGTGCGGGGGCTGACCGTCCACTCGGTGGACGAGGAGACCGGATCCTGGGCCCTCGACTGGTCGATCCGCCTCACCAACCTCCGCTCCGAGCCCCTGGCCTTCGGCTCACCGACCACCGCGGGCCGCGAGATGGCCGGCTACACCGGACTCCAGTGGCGCGGCCCGCGCGACTTCACCGGCGGCACGGTCTTCGCCCCGGACACCGACGCCGACGCGGGCAAGCTCATGGGCACCCAGGGCCCCTGGCTCGCCTTCACCACCGAGCACGACGACGTCGACGGGCACTCCACGCTCGTCTTCGCGCACGCGCCCGAGAACCTCGACGAGAAGTCCGCGATCCACGAGTCGCACTGGTTCGTCCGCGCCGAGCCCTTCCCGACGGTCGCCTTCTCCTGGGCGTTCTTCGAGGAGTTCGCACTCCCGCCGGGCGAGTCCTTCGGCTACCGCTACCGGCTGGTCGTCGCCGACGGCGCCTGGGACCGCGACCGGGTCGGCACGTACCTGGAGGGCCTGCCGTGGTGAGCGAACCGAAGCCCGCCCTGCCGCACCCGCTGCCCGGCGCGATCGGCCTGTCTCATCTGAGCGGCTACGACTGGGAGGCCGCCGACGGCGTCTGCGGCGGCAGCCCGCATCTGCACCTGGTGTGCACCGAGGCGTACGTCGTCACCGGCGGCCGGGGCGCGGTCCAGACGCTGAGCCCCGACGGCTACCGGGACATCCCCCTCGCGGCCGGCTCCATCGCCTGGTTCACACCGGGCACCGTGCACCGCATGGTGCAGGGCGGCGACCTGCGCATCACCGTGCTGATGCAGAACAGCGGCCTGCCCGAGGCCGGTGACGCCGTGTTCACCTTCCCGCCCGAGGTGCTCGCCGACCCCGAGAAGTACGCCGCCGCCGCGAAGCTGCCGCCCGGCACCGGCCCGGAGACGGCGGCGGCCGCCCGGCGCCGCAGGGACCTCGCCGTCGAGGGCTACCTCGTCCTGCGCGAGGCCCTCGAAGCCGGCGACAACGGCCCGTACCTGGAGTTCCAGCGGGCCGCCGCGCGGATCGTGCGCGACAAGGTGCCGACCTGGCGCGAGCTGTGGCGGGCGGGTGCGCTGGCCACCGCCGAACGCACCGGCGCCCAGCTCGACGCGCTGGAGGCGGGGGAGCCCGTCCATCTCGGCGACGCCACCGCCCACGAGGCCGCGCCCACCCGGCTCGGCGGCTTCGGCATGTGCGGCCGCCGGGACGAGTACAACCTGCCCGGGACGACGCTGCCCTACCAGGGCGAGTAACCCAGCGAGGGGGCCGGGGAGCAACAGGCCGAGGGGGGCCAACAGGAAGTCCGAGGAAAGGAGAGGTGACCTCGGCATGCCCGGACACAGGACAAAGGGGTTCTGCGCGTCGGCCGCCGCACTGGCACTGTGCGCCGTGCTGGCAGGCTGCGGAGGATCCGGGGAATCGGCAGGTGGCGGCAAGGTCGTGCTGCGCTACACGTGGTGGGGCAACCCCGACCGCGCGGCACGCACCGAGCAGGCCGTCGCGCTGTTCGAGAAACAGCACCCGGACATCGACGTCACGACGTCGTTCTCCGGCTACGACGCCTACAAACAGAAGCTCGCCACCCAGGCCGCCGGCGGCGACGCGCCGGACGTCATGCAGCTGGACTACCGTCAGATCGACCAGTACGCCTCCGGCGGTGTCCTGCTCGACCTGGCGAAGCAGAAGTCGGTCCTGCGCACCTCCGAGATCGACCAGGGGCTGCTCGGCACCGGCCGCGTGGACGACGTCCAGTACGCGATACCGCAGGGCCGCGGCACCGAGACAGTCGTCTACGACGTCGCGACCTGGAAGAAGTCGGGAGTCCCGCTCCCCGGCGAGAGCTGGACCTGGAGCCAGTGGGCCGACGCCATGCGCGCCCTCGCGAAGAAGACCGGCAGACCGGGGGCCACCGACCCGGGCCAGAGCGAGGACGCCTTCGAGGTCTGGCTGCGCGGCCGGGGCAAGTCCCTCTACACCGAGGACGGCGGGCTCGGCTTCACCGCCGGCGACCTGACCCGCTGGTGGACCTTCACGGACAAGCTGCGCCGCGAGGGCGCCGTCTCGCCCGCCGAGCAGACCACACAGCTCGACGGCTCCGTGGAGAACACCCCGCTCGGCCGCGGCAAGGCGACCGCCGACGCCAACTGGGACGCCCCGTCCAGCGGTTACCTCGCGCTCATCCCGAGCGGAGTCGCCCTCGCCCCCATGCCGTCCGGCGAGGACGGCACACCCGGCCAGTACTTCAAGCCGTCCATGTTCCTCGGCGTCTCGGCCAACACCGGCCACCCCAAGGAGGCGGCCCAGCTCGTCGACTTCATGATCAACGATCGGCGGGCCGCGAAGATCCTCGGCGCCGGCCGCGGCATCCCTGTCAACGAGACCATCCGCGACGAGATCGGCCCGGAACTCAAGGACTTCGACAAGACCATCGCCGACTTCCAGGCATCCCTCGACGGCAAGCTCAAGGACCCGCCCCAGGCCCCGCCCTCGGGCGACAACGCCTTGCAGACCACCTTCCAGCGCGACTACGACCAGGTGTCCTACGCGCGCATGTCGCCCCGCGAGGCGGCCGAGAACTACGTCACCGAGGCGAAGGCGGAGCTGAGGTCATGACCACCACCGCGATCCCCCCGGAGGCGAAGCGCGCCCCCGCCGTCCCCCCGAAGCGCCGCCCCAGGCGCGAACGCGAGGGCGCCGCCTGGGTGTTCCTCTCCCCGTGGGTGCTCGGCGCGACCGTCCTGACGCTGCTGCCGATGGCCGTGTCGCTGTACCTCTCCTTCACCGACTACGACCTGTTCAACCCGCCGAAGTGGGTCGGCCTGCGCAACTACACGCAGATGTTCACCGAGGACCCGCGCTACTGGCGCTCGGTCGTGACGACCCTGACGTACGTCGTCATCGCGGTGCCCCTGCAACTGGCCCTCGCCCTCGTCGTCGCGCTCGCCCTGAAGGGCATGAAGCGCGGCAAGGGCTTCTACCGCTCCGCCTTCTACGCGCCCTCGCTGCTCGGCGCCTCGATGTCCATCGCCCTCGTCTGGCGGGCCGTCTTCAACGACGGCGGCACGGTCGACAATCTGCTCGGCACCGGCGGCTGGGTCAACAAGCCCGGTTTCTCGCTGCTGGCCGTCGCGCTGCTGACGGTGTGGCAGTTCGGCGCGCCGATGGTCATCTTCCTCGCCGGACTCCAGCAGATACCCGCCGAGCTGTACGAGGCGGCAGCGGTCGACGGGGCCGGGAAATGGCGGCAGTTCCTGTCCGTCACCGTGCCGATGCTCTCCCCGGTGCTCTTCTTCAACCTGGTCCTCCAGACCATCCAGGCCTTCCAGGTGTTCACACCCGCCTTCGCGGTCAGCGGCGGCAAAGGCGGACCGGCCGACTCGACCCTCGTCTACACGATGTACCTCTACGACCGCGGCTTCGTCGCCTCCCACATGGGCTACGCCTCCGCCATGGCCTGGGTGCTGCTCCTCGTGATCGGCGTCGTCACGGCGGTGCTGTTCCGCACCTCGCGCTCTTGGGTCTTCTACGCCTCCGAGGGGGACCGGTGACCTCTACGACCATCACTGACAGGCCCGTTCGCTGGGGCCGTATCGCCGTGCACCTCGGCTGCCTGGTCGCGCTGCTGGTCATGCTGTACCCGCTGGCCTGGCTGCTGGCCACCTCGCTCAAGCCCGCCGACGAGGTCATCGCGAGCCTGAACCTGCTGCCCAGTCACCTGGAGTGGTCGAACTACTCCACCGCCCTGGACGGCGTCAACGACGTCTCCATCTGGCGGCTGCTCGGCAATTCGCTGCTGATCGCGGGCGGCGCGGTCCTCGGCAACGTCATCAGCTGCTCGCTCGCCGCCTACGCCTTCGCGCGCCTCCGGTTCCGCTTCCGCGGGCCGCTGTTCGCTTTCATGATCGCCACGATCATGCTGCCGCACCACGCGGTGCTGATCCCGCAGTACATCATCTTCAACCAGCTCGGCCTGGTGAACACCTACTGGCCGCTGATCCTGCCGAAGTTCCTCGCCACCGAGGCGTTCTTCGTCTTCCTCATCGTGCAGTTCATGCGCGGGCTGCCGCGCGAGCTGGAGGAGGCGGCCCGGATCGACGGCTGCGGTCCCTTCCGCAGCTTCTTCCAGGTCGTCCTGCCGCTCACCCGCCCGGCCCTGATCACCACCGCCATCTTCACCTTCATCTGGACCTGGAACGACTTCTTCACCCAGCTCATCTACCTCTTCGACCCGGAGAAGTTCACGCTGACCCTCGCGCTGCGGTCCTTCGTGGACGCCTCCAGCACCTCCGCGTTCGGCCCGATGTTCGCCCTGTCGGTGATCGCGCTACTGCCGATCGTGCTGTTCTTCCTCGCCTTCCAGCGGTTCCTGGTGGAGGGCATGGCCAGTTCCGGAGTCAAGGGGTGAGCGGGGTGCGGAATCGTGAGGCCGGTGAGGTGTTCGGGCCGCGCCTGGCCCTGTTCGCCGATGTGCTGAGCGTCGGCCTTGCCACGGCGGCGGCCTGTCTGCCGCTGGTGACCGCACCGGCCGCGCTGTCGACGGCCTGCGCCGTACTGCGCGGCGCGGGACAGGACCGGCCCGTCACCGCGGGGCGGTACTTCGCCCTGCTGCGGCGGCGGCTGCGGGCCGGTGACCTGCTGGCCGGTGGCGTCGCGCTGGCGGGTCTGCTGCTGCTCTCGGCCGATCTGGCGCTGGCCGGGGCGGGGCTGCCGGGGGCGCGGTTGTTCGCGGTGGCCGCCGCCGTCATCGGGGCCTGTGCGACGGTCGTCGGCCTGCGGGCCTGCGGACGCCCCGAGTCGCTCACCGACTGGCGCGCTGCGGTGCGCGGGGCCGCCCGGGACGCCGTGGCGGACGCGGGCGGCAGCGGGCTGGTCCTGCTCGCCGTGGCGACGGCCGCGCTGTGCGCGTGGATGCTGCTGCCCCTGGCCTTCCTGGTCCCGGGGCCGATGGCTCTTGCGCTCACCGCCGTCGACGTACGCCGGTCGGCTGCCGTTCTCCTTCAATAGCCAAGAATTAAGGGGCCATTGAGGCACCTCAGGTGTGAGCGCCCTCGGGAGGTGGCGATGCTCTTGTCATGAACCTGCGGCTCGATCGGCGGGCCGCAGCCTCATGGAGGTGTGGGATGCACCGCGGACTCGCCACCGGTCTTGCCGCCTCAGCCCTGTCCCTCGTCACCGTCGTCGGCACCGCGAGCCTCGCGAGTGCCGCCCCCGCCGACAAGCCCCAGGTGCTCGCGAGCTGGACGCAGACCAGCGCGTCGAGCTACAACGCCTGGGCCGCCGCCCGTGCGAACCAGGCCGCCTGGTCCGCGTACGCCTTCGACTGGTCGACCGACTACTGCTCCTCGTCGCCGGACAACCCGTTCGGCTTCCCCTTCTTGATGTCCTGCGCCCGCCACGACTTCGGCTACCGCAACTACAAGGCCGCCGGCACCTTCAGCGCCGACAAGTCCCGTCTCGACAGCGCCTTCTACGAGGACCTCAAGCGGATCTGCGCCGCCTACACGGGCGGCACGAAGAACGCCTGCGACAGCACGGCGTGGACGTACTACCAGGCGGTGAAGGCCTTCGGCTGAGGGCCCGCCGGTGTGCCGGGGCCGGGCGCGGGGCGGCAAGCCGCACGCCCGGCCGACGGCCTCAACGTCCCGTGGAACCGATGCTGATCCGCGGCCACGCACGAGCCGCCGTCAAGAGGGCCTGGGTCCGCGCCGAAGGGGTGGCCGCCGCGGCGGCCAGCGCCGCGGCGGCGCTCGCGATGCCGAGGACCGCCCCGGCGGCCACGTCGCCCGGATAGTGCACGCCCGTGTGGATACGGGAGTAGCCGACGGCGCTCGCCAGCGCCCCGAGCGGCACCGCGGCGGGCGGCAGGACCACACCGACGGCGGTGGCGAACGCGACCGCCGACGCCGTGTGCCCGGACGGGAACGAGGCCGACGTGGGCATCCGGACATGCCGGTCCACCGTCACCCGGGCCGCCTCCCGGTCGGGCCGGCCCCGGCGCACCCGGCGCTTGCCGAGCAGGTTGGCGGAGGCCGCCGCCACGGCGATCGCCCCGACGCCGACGACCGCGGCCCGGCGCGGGCGCTTCCCGGCCAGCGCCAGGGCGGCGGCGATGCCGAACGAGATCTTGGAGTGGTCGGCCGCGTGGGACAGATGGCGCAGCGTCCGGTCGAGGGTGGGCGTGGGGGTGGCCGCCACCGCCGCGTACAGGGCGCCGTCCACCGCCCTGAGATCGCCGAGGACGGCGGCCAGGAGCCGGCCGGGTCGGTTTGCGGGCTTCCCTCCGCTCGGCAGCGGACGGGGGGCGTCCGCGTCTGTGATCGTCGGATCGGTCATGTGCTTCTCCCCGCAGTGGCCTTTCCCCAGCAAGGTACCGGCTCACGCCGGGCGCACGCTCGGCGCCCCCGCGGGCCGGTACCTGCTGAGTGCCCACGCGGCGGACGGCCATCCGTGCGCCGTGAGGCGGGCTCGGCACGGCCGTCCGGTGGCGTACTGGTGAACTTGCGGCATGACATCACCACCGCACCGGGCCCTGCGCGCACTCGACCGTTTCCACGCCGCCCGCCCCTGGGACCACAACGCCCACTTCCACCGCTGGATCCTGCGGCGACTCCCCGCGCGTGCGGGAAGCGCCCTGGACGTGGGGTGCGGCAGCGGTGACCTCGCCCGGCTGCTGGCCACCCGGGCCGACCGGGTGCGGGGGATCGACGCCGACCCGGCGATCACGGCCCGGGCGCGGGAGCTGACCCCGGCGACGGCCCCGGTGACCTACGCGGTGGCCGACGCGCCGGCCGGGCTTCCCGACGAGTCGTACGACGTCATCACCTGCGTCGCCGTGCTCCACCACCTGCCGTTCACGGAGACCCTGCAGGCCTTCCGCGACCGTCTGGCCCCCGGCGGCACCCTGGTCGTCGTCGGGGTCTCCCGGGAACAGACCCCCACCGACCACCTTCTCGGCATCGTGTCGGTCCCGCTCAACATCGTCATGGCCCTGGTGAAGAACCGGGGCCGCCGGGCAGCACGCCCTGCCTCGATGACCGCCCCCACAAGACCGGCGGACATGACCTTCCCCGAGATCCTCCGCGAGGCCCGTGCCGTCCTGCCCGGCGCCCGTCTGCGCCGCCGCCTGTTCTGGCGCTACACGCTGGTCTGGCACCACCGCTGACCGGGCCGCCGTCGCGGTCCCGCGACCGCTTCAGCCGGCCGCCCGGAAAGTGCGCAGCCGCAGCGAGTTGCCGACGACGAAGACCGAGGAGAAGGCCATGGCCGCCCCGGCGATCATCGGCGTGAGCAGTCCGGCCGCGGCCAGCGGCAGGGCCGCCACGTTGTAGGCGAAGGCCCAGAACAGGTTCGAGCGGATGGTGCCGAGGGTGCGGCGGGAGAGGCGGATGGCGTCCGCCGCGGCCCGCAGGTCGCCCCGCACCAGGGTCAGGTCCCCGGCCTCGATCGCGGCGTCCGTGCCGGTGCCCATCGCCAGTCCGAGATCGGCCTGGGCCAGGGCCGCCGCGTCGTTGACACCGTCGCCGACCATCGCCACCGAGCGGCCCTCGGCCTGCAGCCGCTTGACGACGTCGACCTTGTCCTGCGGGAGGACCTCGGCGACGACATCCTCCGGAGCGATACCGACCTCGCGGGCGACGGACCGGGCCACCGCCTCGTTGTCGCCGGTCAGCAGGATCGGGGTCAGCCCGAGCGCGCGTAGCCGCCGGATCGCTTCCTCGCTCGTCTCCTTCACCGCGTCGGCGACCTCCAGCACCGCACGCGCCTCGCCGTCCCAGGCGACGGCGATGGCGGTACGTCCGGCGTCCTCGGCCGCCGCCCTGGCTCGGGCCAGGTCCTCCGGCAGCTCCATCGCCCAGTCGGCCAGCAGCCGCTCCCGCCCGACGAGCACCGCGTGGCCCTCCACGACGCCTTGGACGCCGAGCCCGGGCACATTGGCGAAGTCCTCCGGCGGGGGCAGCGCGCCGCCCAGCTTCTCCAGCGCCCCGTCGGCGACGGCCCGGGCGATCGGATGCTCGGAGGAGTGCTCCAGTGCCCCGGCCAGCCGCAGCACCTCGGCCTCGCCGGTGCCGTCGGCCGTGTGCACCGCGAGCAGGGTCATCCGGCCGGTGGTGACGGTGCCGGTCTTGTCGAGGACGACGGTGTCGACCCGGCGTGTGGACTCCAGGACCTCCGGGCCCTTGATGAGGATGCCGAGCTGGGCACCCCGCCCGGTACCGACCATCAGCGCGGTCGGTGTGGCCAGACCGAGGGCGCACGGGCAGGCGATGACCAGGACGGCGACGGCGGCCGTGAAGGCGGCCGTCAGACCGACGCCGTTGCCGAGCCAGAAGCCCAGCGTGCCCAGCGCGAGTGCGATCACGACCGGCACGAACACGGCGGAGATTCGGTCCGCGAGCCGCTGCGCCGCGGCCTTGCCGTTCTGCGCGTCCTCCACCAGCCGGGCCATACGGGCCAGTTGAGTGTCGGAGCCGACCCGGGTGGCGCGCACGACGAGCCGGCCGCCGACGTTGATCGTGGCGCCCGTGACCGGATCGCCGGTGCTGACCTCCACTGGCACGGACTCGCCGGTGAGCATCGAGGCGTCCACGGCCGAGGAACCCTCGACGACCGTCCCGTCCGTGGCGATCTTCTCGCCGGGCCGGACCAGGAAGCGGTCACCGACCTTCAACTCGGAGACAGGAACGGTCTGTTCACGGTCATCGGACCGCAGCACGGTGACGTCCTTGGCGCCCAGCTCCAGCAGCGCCCGCAGCGCCGCCCCCGCCTTGCGCTTCGCACGCGCCTCGAAGTACCGCCCGGCCAGGATGAAGGCCGTCACGCCCGCGGCGGCCTCCAGGTAGATGTTCCCGGCGCCGTCCGTGCGCTCGATGGTCAGCTCGAAGGGGTGCGTCATGCCCGGCGTGCCCGCGGTGCCGAAGAACAGCGCCCACAGCGACCACAGGAACGCGGCCGAGGTGCCCACCGAGATCAGCGTGTCCATGGTGGCCGCGCCGTGCCGGGCGTTGGTGAACGCGGCCTTGTGGAAAGGCCAGGCCGCGTACGTCACGACGGGTGCGGCCAGCGTCAGCGACAGCCACTGCCAGTACTCGAACTGCAGCGCCGGGATCATGGCCATGGCCACGACGGGAACCGCCAGCACCACGGCCGTGACCAGCCGCTCGCGCAGCGGACGGAGTTCGTCGGTTTCCTCGGGCTCGGTGTGCCGCTCGGCCGGTGCCGGTTCCTGGGCGGTGTACCCGGTGGCCTCGACCGTGGCGATCAGATCCCCGACCGAGATATCACCGGAGTAGCTGACCTTCGCCTTCTCGGTGGCGTAGTTGACGGTGGCGCTGACCCCGTCCATGCGGTTGAGCTTCTTCTCGATGCGAGCCGCGCAGGAGGCACAGGTCATGCCTCCGATGGCGAGCTCCACTTCGGCGCCGGTCCCGACCGTTTCGATGGTCATGGTCAGACCCGCCCGGTCAGCTCGTAGCCGGCCTCGTCGACGGTTTCCGCGATCACGGCGTCGTCGGGCTCGGCGGCACTGGTGACGGTGACGTGTCCGCTGCCGAGATCGACCTCGACGCCGCTGACGCCGTCCAGCCCGCCGATGGCCTCGGTCAGCGTGGCCTTGCAGTGACCGCAGGACATTCCGGCGACGGCGTAGGTGGTGGCGGGCATCGGTGCCTCCTGGGGGTGCTTCCGAATGATACGGGGCGGGGGTATCCCTCGCCGAGTTCCTGTATACCCCTGAGGGGTATAGGATGCAAGCGCGAGAACAGCTTGACTCACTACCCCCCGGGGGTATGGTGAGCTGCATGGAGTCCCCGCATCAGCGCGGGAGGCCCGCTTCTTGAAGGAGACGCCGGCCATGAATACCGGACTGAAGATCACCGCCTTCGCCGCCGCCCTGGCCGCGACGTTCGGCACGGCCTACGGCGTCGGGCAGGGCATCGACCCCGTCGTCGCCGACGCCCCGCCGAAACACGAGGACGAGCACACCCGGCCCGCGCCGGAGCCGGAGGAGGGCGGCGGTCGCGCCGGACAGGGGGCACCCCCGGCCGGCGGACTCCAGATCTCCGAGGGCGGCTACACGCTCGACCTCGAGACCCCGCGCGTCACCGCCGGACAGCGGGCCGACCTGCGCTTCACCGTCCGGGACGGCAGCGGCCGGGCCGTCACCGCCTACCAGCGCGAACACGACAAGGAACTCCACCTCATCGTGGCCTCACGCGACCTGGTCACCTACCGCCACCTGCACCCCAGCCGCGCCGCCGACGGCACCTGGAGCATCCCCGTCGACCTGCCCCGCGCCGGCGGCTACCGCGTCTTCGCCGACTTCACCCCGGCGAAGAAGAACGCCCGGAACCTCACCCTCGGCGCGGACCTCGCCGCCTCCGGTCCCTACCAGCCGGAGAAACTCCCGTCGGCGAGCACCACGGCCGAGACCGACGGTTACGAGGTCGAGCTGGCCGGCGCCCTGCGCCCGGGCAAGGCGAGCGAACTGAAACTGCGGGTCTCCCGGGCCGGCAAGCCCGTCACCGACCTCCAGCCCTACCTCGGCGCGTACGGCCACCTGGTCGCCCTGCGCTCCGGCGACCTCGCCTACCTGCACGTCCACCCGAACGGCGAACCCGGCGACGGCACCACCCGGCCCGGCCCGGCCGTCTCGTTCACGGCCACGGCACCCAGCACCGGTTCCTACCGCCTGTTCCTCGACTTCAAGCACGAGGGAAAGGTCCGCACGGCCGCGTTCACCGTCCGGGCCGGCGGGACGGCGACCGACGGACCGGGTACCCCGGAGGGGCATACAGGCGACGGTCACGGGCACTGAGCTGCCTCAGCCGAGCGCACGGTCCAGGTTGAAGGCCGCGCTGATCAGTGCCAGATGCGTGAACGCCTGCGGGAAGTTGCCCTGCTGTTCCCCGGTGTGGCTGATCTCCTCGGCGTACAGGCCGAGATGGTTGGCGTACGTCAGCATCTTCTCGAAGGCCAGGCGCGCCTCGTCGATCCGGCCGGCGTGCACCATGGCCTCGACGTACCAGAACGAGCAGATGGAGAACGTGCCCTCGTCACCGCGGACACCGTCCGGGCTGGACTGCGGGTCGTAGCGGTAGACCAGCGAGTCCGACACCAGTTCCTCGGTGAGGACGTCCAGCGTCGACAGCCACTTGGGGTCCGTCGGGGCGATGAACTTCGTCAGCGGCATCATCAGCACGGCCGCGTCCAGCACGTCGCCGTCCTCGTGCTGGACGAAGGCCCGGCGCTCCTCGGACCAGCCCCGGCTCATGATCCGCCGGTAGATCGTGTCGCGGCACTCCCGCCAGCGCGGCAGATCGGCGGGCAGCCCGCGCCGGGTGGCCATCCGGATGGCCCGCTCGATCGCCACCCAGCACATCAGCCGCGAGTACAGGAAGTTCTTGCGGCCGCCCCGGGTCTCCCAGACCCCCTCGTCGGGCTGGTCCCAGTGCGCGCACACCCAGTCAACCAGCGCGGTCACATCGTCCCACTGACCGCTGGAGATGGGCTTGGCCCACTTGTCGTAGAGGTAGATGGAGTCGATCAGCGCGCCGTAGATGTCGAGCTGGAGCTGGTCGGCGGCCGCGTTGCCGACCCGTACCGGAGGGGAGCCCTCGTGGCCCTCCAGATGGTCGAGAGTGCGTTCGGGCAGGTCGGCGCGCCCGTCGATGCCGTACATGATCTGCAGCGGTCCGGAGTGCTTGCCGTCGCCCGGGCTGATGTGCCGGGACACGAAATCCATGAACGCCTCGGCCTCGCCGGTGAAGCCCAGCCGCAGCAGGGCGTAGACGCAGAACGCCGCGTCGCGCACCCACACGTACCGGTAGTCCCAGTTGCGTTCGCCGCCTAGCCGCTCGGGCAGGCTCGTCGTCGGCGCGGCCACGATCGCCCCGGTCGGCGCGTACGTCAGCAGCTTCAGCGTCAGGGCCGAGCGGTGCACCATCTCCCGCCAGCGGCCCCGGTACCGCGACGACGCCAGCCACGCCCGCCAGTACGCCACCGTCGCCGAGAGCTGCTCCTCCGCCTCCATGCGCGCACACCGGCGGGGCGACACCTCGCCGCCGACCTTGTCCAGCGCGAACACCGCCGACTCGCCCTCGCCGAGCTTGAAGTCCCCGCACACGTCAGGACCGTCGGCCTCCAGCGGCACGGTCGCGGTCAGCGCGAGCGCCATCCCGTCGGCTTCGAAGAGCGCCGTCTCACCGTTCAGCCGGACGGTGTGCGGCCGGGTGCCGTAGTCGAACCGGGGAGCCACGCGCGTACGGAAGGGGATCGAGCCGCGTACGCACACCACCCGGCGGATCAGCCGGTGCCGCTCGGCCTCGGCCGGCCCGCCGTCCACCGGCATGAAGTCCTGCACCTCGCCGACGCCGTCCTCCGTGAAGAACCGCGTCATCAGGACGTTGGTGTCCGGGAAGTAGAACTGCTTGGTCCGGGCCGGCACCGTCGCCGCCAGCTCGAAACAGCCGCCGCGCTCCGCGTCCAGGATCGAGGCGAACACGCTCGGCGCGTCGAAGGCCGGGCAGCAGTACCAGTCGATCGTGCCGTCGGTCCCCACCAGGGCCACGCTGCGCAGGTCGCCGATCAGCCCGTGCTCGGCGATCGGCAGATACCGCCGCCCGTCCGCTGTTTCCCGCATGGCAGCCTCCCTGCCTGGCGAGCGCCTGGCTATCAGCTTAGGCCCGCAGACAGGAAGCGGCCGCGTGTCACACCGTGACGACCCGCAGCCCGGCCTCCTCGAAGGGGCGCAGCGTCTCCGTGTCGGCCGCCGTGTCCGTGACCAGCGTGTCCACCGCCTCGGCCGCGCAGATCCGGGCGAAGGCGCGCTGGCCCAGCTTGCTGGAGTCGGCGGCCACGACCACGCGCTCCGCGCGCTCGCACAGCAGCCGGTTGATCGCGGCCTCGGCCTCGTCGTGTGCCGCGGCCCCGTGTGTGACGTCGAAGGCGACCACGCCGAGCACTGCCACATCGACGGTGATCTGCCCGAGCACCCCGTCCGCGAGCGGCCCGACCAGCTCGTACGACTGCGCGCGGGCCACCCCGCCGGTCAGCACGATCTTGAACTGGGGGCGTACGGCCAGCTCGTTGGCGATGTTCAGCGCGTTCGTCACGACGGTCAGCGCGGGCGACCCGGACGCCAGATCCCCGCGCGCCGCCAGCGCCCGCGCCACCTCGGTGGTGGTCGTACCGCCGGTCAGTCCGACCGCCTCGCCGGGCGCGACCAGATCCGCCACCGCCTTCGCGATGCGCTGCTTCTCCGAGGCGTGCCGGGCCGTCTTGTAGCGCAGCGGCAGCTCGTACGACACGCCGTGCACGACCGCGCCGCCCCGGGTGCGCACCAGCATCTGCTGCTCGGCCAGCCCGTCGAAGTCGCGGCGGATCGTCGCGGCCGACACCCCCAGCTCTCCGGCCGCCTCCTCGACGTCCAGCCGGCCGCGCTCCACGAGCAGGTCCAGCAGCGCCTTCCAGCGGGCGTCGCGCGACATCCGCACCTCCACGTCTCGATCTCCGGGCGACCCTAGCGCACCCGATCTCACGTAATGCTTGATGTTGCTCGAAAGGTGGCGATATCTTGCAGGAACAATCAGAGCGGAGGGTGCGGCATGACGCATGTCGAGGACGAGCTGATCAGCCAGCCCGAGTGCTGGACACGCGCCGCCTCGGAGGCGGCGGAGTACGCGGGGGTGTTGCCGGCGGCGGGGGAGCGGGTCGCGATCGTCGGCTGCGGCACCTCCTACTTCATGGCGCAGGCCGCCGCGGCCCTGCGCGAGGACTCCGGCCAGGGCGAGACCGACGCCTTCGCCGCCTCGGAGTTCCCCTACGGCAGGGACTACGACCGGGTCGTCGCCCTCACCCGCTCCGGCACCACGACCGAAGTCCTCGACCTGCTCGGCCGGTTGAAGGGCCGCACCCGCACCACCGCGATCACCGCCGACCCGGACACGCCCGTGATGGCGGCGGCCGACGAGCTCGCGGTACTCGACTTCGCGGACGAACGCTCCGTCGTGCAGACCCGGTTCGCGACCACCGCCCTCACCCTGCTCCGCGCCCATCTGGGACTCCACCCCGACGTGGCCGTCACCGACGCGCGCACGGCACTGGCGGAGCCCCTGCCCGAAGGCCTGGTGGAATGCGCCCAGTTCGCCTTCCTGGGACGCGGCTGGACCATCGGCCTGGCCAACGAGGCCGGGCTGAAGATGCGCGAGGCGTCGCTGTCCTGGGCGGAGGCCTACCCGGCGATGGAGTACCGGCACGGGCCGATCAGCGTCACCACCAGCGGAACCGCGACCTGGATGTTCGGGGACGCGCCGGACGGCCTCGCCGAACAGGTCGGCGGCACGGGCGCGTTGTGGATCGCCGGAACCCTGGACCCGCTCGCCGAACTAGTCCGTGCCCAGCGGCTCGCCGTCGCGGTCGCCGCCTCCCGCGGCCTCGACCCGGACAGCCCCCGCCATCTCACCCGCTCGGTGATCCTCACTCACTGACCTCGGTCATCCTCGTCCCTGACCCTGGAGGCACCGTGCCCCTCACCACCACCGGCGAGCTCGTCACCCGCGCCGCCGCGGCCCGCTCGGCCGTCGCCTCGTTCAACGTGATCACGCTGGAACACATCGAGGCCGTCATCGCCGGAGCCGAGTCCGTGCACGCCCCCGTCGTGCTCCAGGTCAGCGAGAACGCGGTCAAGTTCCGCGGCGGGCAACTGCTCCCGCTCGCCCGCGCGGCCGTCGCCGAAGCCGAACGCGCCGCCGTACCGGTCGCGTTGCACCTCGACCACGTACAGAGCGACGCCCTGCTGTACCAGGCGGCCGAGGCCGGCTTCAGCTCCGTGATGTACGACGCCGCCCGGCTGCCCTACGCCCGGAACCTCGCCACGACCCGGGCGGCCGTCGACTGGGCACACGAGCAAGGCCTCTGGATCGAGGCCGAGCTGGGGCAGATCGGCGGCAAGAACGGCAGACCCCCGCTGGACGCGCACGCCCCCGGCGCCCGCACCGACCCCGACGAGGCCCGGGCCTTCGTCGCCGACTCGGGGGTGGACGCCCTGGCCGTCGCCATCGGCAGCGCCCACGCCATGACCACCCGCACCGCGAGCCTCGACCACGCCCTCCTCAAGCGCCTGTCGGCGACCCTGGACGTCCCGCTCGTCCTGCACGGCTCCTCCGGCGTCCCGGACGACGAACTCATGGCAGCGGTCGCGGGCGGTATCGCCAAGGTCAACATCGGCACGGCCCTGAACATCGCGCTGACCGGCGCCATCCGGGACTTCCTCGCCGAGCGCCCCGAGGCCGTCGACCCGCGCGGCTACCTGACGGTGGCGCGAGAGGCGATGACAAAGACGGTGGCGAGAGCCCTCCGGACCCTCGGCCCGGCTACCGCTTGACGGCCTTCAGCACCACGAACTTCGGGTCACTGGCGACCAGTCGGCTGTTGCCGAAGATCCGCCGCAGCGTGACGTGGTAGCCCAGATGCCGGTTGCCGATCACCCACAGCTCGCCGCCCGGCCGCAGCGCGCGCCGCGCCCCTGTGAACATCCGCCGGGCCGTGGCGTCCGTCGTCGCCTGGTGGGAGTGGAACGGCGGGTTGTTGAGGACCAGGTCGACACTGCCCGACGGCACCCCGTCCAGCCCGTCGCCCACCCGGAACTCGGCGTGCCCCGGCACCCCGTTCGCCTTGTACGTCGCCTCCGCCGATGCCACGGCCTGGAACGACTCGTCCACGAACAGCACCTCGGCCTCCGGGTCGGCCAGCGCCACCGCCGTACCGACCACGCCGTTGCCGCACCCCAGGTCCACCACTCGCCGGCCGTCGCCCCTGCTGCCCGGCAGATGCCCGAGGAAGAACCGGGTGCCGATGTCGAGCCGGTCGGCGCAGAAGACACCCGCGTGGTTGACGACGGTGCCTCCCGCGGCCGGGCCGATGCCGTCCGGCAGCGTGTAGACGTACGGCCATGGACTGGCGGGCCGTTCCAGTGCGGGATCCGGCGTGCAGAAGATCAGCCGGGCCTTCCGCTCGGCGAGCGAGGTGCGGGTCGGGCCGAGTATCCGCTCGAACAACTCGAGCGTCGAGGTGTGGATCTCCTTCACCATCCCCGTGCCCACGACCACGGTCCCCTCGTGCACCGCAGGCGCCAGCCGCAGCAACTGGTCCTCCAGCAGCGCCAGGCTCTTCGGCACCCGCACCAGGAGCACGTCGACGCGGTCGGGTGGCGGATCCTGCGTGGTGAGAAGCCGGACCGCGCCGGGCTCGACACCGTGCCGCGCCAGGTTGGCCCGGGTCGCCTCCTGGGTCAGATGGGAATCCGTGATCTGCGTCGGCCCGTGCTCCGCGAGCGCCGTCACCAGCGCGCCCCACCGGTCCCCGACGACCACGACCGTGCCCGACAGCGGGACCCGCTCCCGCGCCAGATGCCTCAGCAGGTACTCGTCGGAAGCGTCCCAGGCACGCAGCCTGTCTCGCGGATCCTCGGGGAAACGGGTCAGCGCGAACTCGCCCCACGGCGTCGTCATACGGTCGTTCATCGTGCGTCAAGGCTAGCCGAGCCGCAGCTCAGGCCGTGTCGGGCAGGATGGGAAGCATGGACGGCGAGCTGTTCCCCAGGGCCCGTACGCAGGTGGCACCCGGCGCGGTACACATACCGGACTGGCTGGACGCGGAACACCAGCGGGAGCTCCTGGAGGCCTGCCGGGAATGGGCCCGCCCACCGGCCGGACTGCGCACGGTCCGCACACCCGGCGGCGGCACGATGACCGCCCGGCAGGTCTGCCTCGGCTGGCACTGGTACCCGTACGCCTACGCCCGCACGGTCGCCGACGGCGACGGCGCCCCGGTCAAGCCCTTCCCCGAGTGGCTGGGCGACCTGGGCCGCCGAGCGGTCCAGGACACCCTGGGCGACCCGGTGACGGCTGCCTACGACATCGCGCTGATCAACTTCTACGACGGCGACGCCCGCATGGGCATGCACCGCGACGGCGACGAGAAGTCGGAGGCCCCGGTGGTGTCGCTGAGCCTCGGCGACACCTGCGTCTTCCGCTTCGGCAACACCGAGACCCGCACCCGGCCCTACACCGATGTCGAGCTGCGCAGCGGCGACCTGTTCGTCTTCGGCGGCCCGTCCCGGCTCGCCTACCACGGGGTTCCCCGGGTACACGGGGACACGGCACCGCCCGGGCTCGGCCTGACCGGACGGCTCAACATCACGCTCCGGGTCAGCGGTCTGTAGGCCGGGGGCCCGGCGGATCATGGGAGACTCGCCCTCATGAGCGGGAAGGCGGACCCCCGGCAGGCGGGGGATGGGAGCACCTCGAGGACGCGGCTGGACCGGGGGCGCTCAGCGCTCGGACCCGCACTGGAACTCGTCCACACCGGACGCGCGCCGACCCGGGCCGTACTCACCGCCGAGCTCGGAGTGACCCGGGCGACGGCCGGCGCGGTCGCCGCCGAGCTGGAGGCGCTCGGGCTGATCCGCGTCGACGCCCGGCCGGGCGCGGCGGCCGGATCCCAGGGCAGGCCCTCGCACCGGCTGGCCGTCGCCGAGAACGGCCCCGTAGCGCTCGCCGCGCAGGTGCACGCCGACGGGTTCCGGGCGGCGCTGGTCGGGCTGGGCGGCCGGATCGTCGCCACCGCGCCCGGCTGCGAGGTCGTCGACGCGGACCCGGCGAAGGTGCTCGCCTCCGTGGTCACGGCGGGCGCCGAGCTGCTCCAGGAGACGGGGCGGCGGTGTGTGGGCGCCGGACTCGCCGTCCCGTCCGCGGTCGCCGAACCCGAGGGCCTGGCGCTCAACCCGCTCCACTTGGCGTGGCCCGCGGGCGCGCCCGTCCGCGACATCTTCGCCGAGCAGGTGCGCGCGGCCGGCATCGACGGACCCGCCTTCGCCGCGAACGACGTCAACCTCGCCGCGCTGGCCGAGCACCGGCACGGCGCCGGGCGCGGCGCCCGCGACCTGCTGTGCGTGGCCACCGGCCACCGGGGCGTCGGCGGCGCGCTCGTCCTCGACGGCCGCCTCCACAGAGGCAGTTCGGGCCTCGCCCTCGAGGTCGGACACCTCACCGTGCACCCCGAGGGCCGCCCCTGCCACTGCGGCAGCCGCGGCTGCCTGGACGTGGAGACCGACCCGCTGGCCTTCCTCACGGCGGCGGGCCGCGACCCGGGTCCCGAGGTGTCCCTGCTCCAGCAGTCCATCGACCTGGTCCGCCACCACTACGACGACCCGGGCGTACGCACCGCCACCGAGGCCCTCATCGACCGGCTCGGCCTCGGACTCGCCGGCCTGGTCAACATCCTCAACCCGGACCGCATCATCCTCGGCGGCCTGCACCGCACCCTCCTGGACGCCGACCCCGACCGTCTCCGCGCGGTCGTCGCCGACCGCAGCCTCTGGGGCCAGAGCGGCGGCGTCCCCATCCTGCCGTGCACCCTCGACCACAACAGCCTGGTCGGCGCGGCGGAACTGGCGTGGCAGCCGGTGCTGGACGATCCCCTCGGGGCGCTCACGTAAGACCCAGGCCGCTCAGCGCGTTCACCGAGGCCAGACTCCACAACGCCGCCACCGACGGCCGCCGCAGATCCGCCCGCCGTACGCACAGCCCGATCGGAAACGGCTCCGGCGCCGGATCGGCCGGGACCACCACCAGCCGGTCCCGCACCGCACTGTGCTCCAGCACCAGACGCGGCACCACGCCCGTGCCGCAGCCCAGGGCGACCAGCGTCAGCAGCCCTTCGTGGCCGTCCGGTTCACAGGCCACGTCGGGTGCCGTACCCCGTGTGCGGAACCACCGGTCGGCGGCATCGCGGACCAGACCGCGGTGGGGGAGCACGAACGGACCGTCGAGTCCGGGACCGGGACGGCCCCGGGCCGTGACGAGGACCAGCTCCGTCACCGCGACCGTGCGGCTCACCAGCGCTTCCGGCAGCCTCGGCGGGATCCCCGCCACGGCCGCGTCCACCTCGCCCTCGTCCAGCCGCGCCAGGGCCGCCGCCGCGTCACCCGTGCGCAGATCGAGCCGGACCCGCGGATGTGCGGCACGGAAGGGACCCAGCAGGTCCGGCAGCAGCGCCTGGCACGCCGTCACCGTGGCGAACACGGCCAGGCGGCCGGTGAGCCGGGCGGGGTCGGGGTGCTCCTCGCGGTACGAGCGCCACAACTCCAGGGCCTGGACGGCGTACTCGCGAAACCGGTGCCCCTCGGCCGTGAGCGACACCCCGCGCGGCCCCCGATCGAACAGCCGGTGCCCGAGTCCGGCCTCAAGCCGCTGCACGGTCCGCGTCAGCGTCGCCGGGCTGACGTGGCAGTCCAGGCTCGTCCGGCCGAAGTTGAGCGTCTGCGCCAGATGCAGGAACAGCCGCAGCTCCCGGTGCTCGTCCCGCACGGGGTGACCTGGCCCTTTCATTCGGTGCAACACCGCGCTGCACAAGTTGCGCTTGCCGCAAGGATCCTGCCGAGCCTACAACTCGACCATGACGTCGACAACCATGTACACCTCCCGCGTCTTCGCGCTCGACACCATGGACGTGCCCGGCGGCACCGAGACCGTGCTGCGCGGCGGACGGCACCTCTTCCCGCTCCTCCCGCAGGCATTCGCCGGTGTCCGCCGCATCGGCGTCATCGGCTGGGGGCCTCAGGGACGGGCGCAGGCCCTCAACCTGCGTGACTCCCTAGCCGATACGGACATCCGGGTCACCGTCGGGCTGCGCCCAGGCTCCGGCTCCCGCGCCGACGCCCGCGCCCACGGCTTCACCGAGGACGACGGCACCCTCGGCGACTGGCTCCAGGTCACGGCGGACAGCGACCTGGTGCTCCTGCTGATCGCCGACGCCGCGCTCGCCGCGCACCACCAGGAGATCTTCGCCGCGTTGCGACCGGGCGCCGTCATCGGCCTCTCGCACGGCTTCCTGCTCGGCCATCTCCAGGAAACCGGCGGGGAGTTCCCGTCGGGGCACGGGGTGATCGCCGTGTGCCCCAAGGGCATGGGCGACTCCGTGCGGCGGCTCTACGAGCAGGGCGCGCACATCAACGGCGCCGGGATCAACAGCAGTTTCGCGGTGCACGCCGATCCCGACGGGCGGGCCGTCGACCTGGCGCTCGGCTGGTCCGTGGCGCTCGGCTCGCCCTACACCTTCCGCACCACCCTCGACAGCGAGTATCGCTCGGACATCGTCGGCGAACGCGCCATTCTGCTGGGTGCCGTCCACGGCATCGTCGAGAGCCTGCACACCCGCTGCCGCCTGGCCGGCGACGACGAGGTGACGGCCTATGAACGGTCCTGCGAGAACATCACCGGCCCGATCGCCCGCACCATCTCGCAAGCCGGGCTGCGAGCCGTGCGCGAGGGCCTCGACCCTTCCGACCGGGACCTCTTCGACCGGGCGTACACGGCCACCTACGCCCCCGCGCGAGAGATCGTCGCCGAGATCTACGACGACGTCGCCGACGGCACCGAACTGCGCAGCGTGATCCTCGCCGAACGGCGGCTCGGCGCCCGCCCGATGAGCGGGATCGGGGGATCCCCCATGTGGTCGGCGAGCGACCGAGTGCGGGCCCGGCGCGGCACCCGTGACCTGCCCGTCGACCCGTTCACCGCCGGCGTGTTCGTCGCCACCATGACGGCCCAGATCGACGAGTTCGCCGACCGCGGACACCCCTGGTCGGAGATCGTCAACGAGTCCGTCATCGAGGCCGTCGACTCCCTGCTGCCGTACATGCACGCCCGGGACGTGGCATACATGGTCGACAACTGCTCCCGTACGGCCCGCCTCGGCGCCCGCCGCTGGGGTCCCCGCTTCCAGGCGGCGTACGAGCAGATCGCCTACCCGGTCGCCGAGCACCCGGCGGACGCGGATCTGCTGAACCGGTTCGACACCCACCCGGTGCACGAGGCGCTGGCCGCGGCGGCGAAGCTGCGGCCGTCCGTGGACATCTCGGTGAGCTGAAGCGGCACAAAGGCGTGGTGGGACAGGCGTGCCCGCGCCGCTTCCGGGAAGGCTCGCCGCTGAGCGGGCAGGCTGGTTCGCAGGCAGTACGCCCGCACCGCACCACCGAGGAAGTTGAGCGCAATGACCGACAAGCTCACCGTGAGCGTCCTGGGCACCGGCATCATGGGCGCGGCCATGGCCCGCAACATCGCCCGGGCCGGCCACACCGTCCGCGCCTGGAACCGTACGCGTGCCAAGGCCGAGCCGCTGGCCGCCGAGGGCGTGCGGATCGTCGACACGCCCGCGGAGGCGGTGCGGGACGCCGATGTCGTCCTGACCATGCTCTACGACGGTCCGGCCGCCCTGGAGACGATGCGCGAGGCCGCCCCGGCCCTGCGCCCCGGCATCGCATGGGTGCAGTCCACCACCGCCGGTGTCGAGGGCATCGCCGATCTGGCCGCCTTCGCCCGCGAGCACGGCCTGGTCTTCTACGACGCGCCCGTCCTGGGCACGCGTCAGCCCGCCGAGGCCGGGCAGCTGACCGTGCTCGCCGCCGGGCCCGCCGAAGGGCGGGACCGGGTGACGCCGGTCTTCGACGCCGTCGGCGCCCGCACCATGTGGACCGGAGAGGACGGAGCCGCGGGTGCCGCCACCCGGCTGAAGCTGGTCGCCAACAGCTGGGTTCTCGCCGTCACGGCCGCCGCCGGTGAGGCCCTGGCGCTGGCCAAGGCCCTCGACGTCGACCCGCACGGCTTCTTCGACCTCGTCGCCGGCGGCCCGCTCGACATGAACTATCTGCGCGCCAAGTCCGAGCTGGTCCTCGACGACCGGCTCACACCGCCCCAGTTCGCGGTGACCACCGCCGCGAAGGATGCCCGCCTGATCGTCCAGGCCGGTGCGGGCAACGGCGTCCGCCTGGACGTCGCCGAGGCGGCCGCCACCCGTATGGAGCGTGCCGCCGCCCAGGGCCATGGCGACGAGGACATGGTCGCCGCCTACTTCGCCAGCTTCGACGAGAAGCCGTCCACCTGATCGACCCAGGAGGTTCCCCGTATGTCCAAGCCGCCGCTGCCGCCCGAGGCCGACGCCCTGCTGAGCCGGCCAAACCCGTGCGTCATGGCCACGCTGCGCTCCGACGGCGCGCCCGTCTCCACCGCCACCTGGTACCTGTGGAAGGACGGCCGTGTCCTGATCAACCTCGACGAGGGCCGCGTGCGCCTCAAGCACCTGCGCCGCGACCCGCGCGTCACCCTCACCGTCCTGGACGGCGATGACTGGTACACCCACGTCACTCTCATCGGCCGCGTCACCGAGATGTACGACGACAAGGACCTGGCCGACATCGATCGCCTCGCCGGGCACTACATCGGCAAGCCCTACCCCGACCGCGTCCGCCCCCGGGTCAGCGCCTGGATCGAGGTCGACCGCTGGCACGGATGGGGCGAACTGAAGGACAGTGACCAGGCCGGAGGCTGACGCCCGTGACCACGCCGGTCAGCGCCACTCCACCGCGAACGCCCGGCCCGGGTTCTCCGTGAGGATGCGCTCCACCAGGTCCTCGCCCACGGCCTGGACCAGCCGGGGCCGCACCCGGCGCAGCAGATAAGGCATCCCGGGGCCGCCGCCCACCGAGCGGGCGGCGGCCGTGGTGGTGTCGGCGCCCAGCAGCACCCGGTCCCCGAACCCGGCGTCGGCGAGGGCCCGTACGGCGTCCGGCATCCGCCAGTCCGTGGCGTGGTGGGCGTGTGACGGCCCGTCGAAGGCCAGATAGCAGCCGGACTCCGCCGCCTGCCGGTGCACCACGAGGTCGGGGGAGCGGTTGAGATGCCCGAGCACCACACGGTGCGGCGGCACCCCCAACTCCCCGCACAGCAGGTCCAGTACGTCGAGCGCGCCCGTGCCCAGCTCCAGATGCACGGCCACGGCCGCCCCCGTGGCGTGATGCGCCTCGGCCGCCGCCTCCATGGTCCAGCGCGCGTGCGCGTCCAGCGCGTGGAACCCGCCCGCGACCTTGACGAGCCCGGCCCGCACTCCCGACACCCCGATGCCCTCGGTGAGTTCGGAGACGAAGACGTCGGCGAGCCGGCCACGCAGCCCCGCGAGCGTGTCCTCGTCGTAGTGCACGGCCTGGTGCAGACCCGTCGCGGCGACCACGTGCACACCCGTCTCCCGGGACAGCGGCGGCAGATCGGCGGCCCGCCGCCCCAGCCCGTACGGCGTCCACTGCACCACGGCCCCGCCGCCCCGCTCCCGGAACGCGGCCAGCTCCGCCCGCGCCGCCGCCACGCTGCGCAGCTCCTGGCCGGGCAGCCGGGGACTGCCGAAGAACAGATGGTCGTGGGCGTCGCACACGCCCAGGTCTTCAGGGGCTACGTCCCCCAGCACCGTGCGTATCGCGCTCACCACTGACGCCCTCGGGGCAGCCGCTCCCGGCCCGGCGCCGACAGGTGCAGCACCTCGAACACGTCGCCGTCGGCCTTGGGCGTGTCGTGCTCCCAGAGCGAGAAGTGCACCAGCTCCCACCGGCTCGTGTCGACGGCGGCCGCGGCGAGCAGGGCCCCGTCCTCCGCCGCCAGCCGCCGGGCCTCGCCCACGGCGTCCGCCACCACTTCGGCCAACAGCCCCCCATCGGGGACCGGTTGGCGGTGCCGTACCGCGAACCGCGCCTGGGCCCCGCCCCCTTCCTCGTACGCGAGCCCCGTCCACTGCCGCACGGACGGGCGCCCGAAGTCGTCACCGAGCCGCTGGAACCCACCGCCCCACAAGAACGAGTTCATGCCTTCCATGGTGTTCCACAGATAGAAGGGCGCGTACTGATTGACCGGCGAGCCGCGCAGACCGCGCTCGCGCATCAGATAGGCCTTGAGGCCGAGCCCGTCCCAGTCGTCGAGCAGCCGCCCCACACGGGCGACCCGGTCGCGGACGACGCCCATGTCGTAGTCGGCGGGCAGGGTGAGTTCGTACTGCATGGCGTGCACGGCAGCCTCCTCAGGCGGTACGGGGTGCCAGCAGCGAGAGCAGCCCCCGCACCCCCGCGTCGAACACGGCACGCGAGCCGGAGGCGCGGGCGAGGACATAGCCGCCCTGGACCGTGGCCACGACCGCGGCCGCGATCTCCTCGCCGTCCAGCGAGGGTACGAACTGGCCCTGCTCCTTGCCCTCCTCGACGATCCCGGCGATCCGCCCCCGGAGCCAGTCCAGGGTCTCCTCGACGGGGGCACGCAGTTCGTCGTTCGCGATCACGTCCGGGTCCATGGTCAGCCGGCCGATCGGACAGCCTCGCAGCACGTCCCGCTCGCGCCGCAGATATGCCTCGACGCGCTCGTACGGCGTTCCGGGGCCGCCGAGCACTCCCTCGGCGGTGGCCCGCATCTCCTCGGCGGTCCGCCGGATCGCGGCCAGTGCGAGATCGGGCTTGCCCTTGAAGTGGTGGTACATGCTGCCCTGCCCGGCGTCCGCGCGCTCCAGGATCGCCTTGGGGCTCGTGCCCACGTAGCCACGCTCCCACAGCAGCTCGCGAGTGGACTCGATCAGCCGTTCCGAGGTGCTCATGCGCTCACTGTACATACCAGTAGTTACAGAAGTCGAGGCCGCGCCTACTCCCCACGAAGTACGCGGACTGCCGCTGGCCGTACGACGACCGGTGCCCCCTTGCGGGGCGACTCTCGGAAGCAGAGAAAGAACATCGCGGCAGCGAATCCGAGGAGTTGGACGACATGCAGACCCTGGCGAACTTCGGCGACGGCGGCGGGCCCGGCCCGTGGATCCTGTTCTTCCCGTTGATCTGGGCGCTGGTGATCGGCGGCGGCATCATGCTGCTGCGCCGCACCGTGTGGCGCGGACGCCGTGGCGGGCCGTGGCGGCAGCCCGCTGTCGAGAACGACTCGCCCATCGCCGTGCTCGGCCACCGCTTCGCCTCCGGCGAGATCGACGAGGACGAGTACTGGCGCCGGCTGTCCGTACTGAACGAGGAGTTCGGGCGCTCGGCCAAGGGTGGTGGTGCGTGAGCATACTGACCGAACGAGTCACCTCGAGGTGACCGCCGTGCGAAGGGTGGTCACCGCCCGGTCAACCGGCAACGGCGGACCGGGCGGGAGCATGATCGGGCCGCAGCCCGTCGGCGGAGGGGGCCTCCGCGAACCTGCGCGCGGGCTTCTCCAGGACGGCGCGGCGCGCCCGGCGCGACGGCGCCGCCACCACGGAGGTCGGCAGGGTGAACCACACGACCTTGCCGGACTCGCCGTCCGGCCGGACGCCCCAGCTCTCGCTCATGGCGGCCACCATCGCGAGCCCGCGCCCGCAGGTCGCCAGCGGCGCGATGTCCTGGGGGTCCTCGATCACGGGCATCCGCGGGTCGTGGTCGTGCACCGAGACCGTGAGCCGGTCGAGGAGGAGCTCTATCTCCACCGTGCAGGTCTTGTCGGGCTGGGCATGCCGGTGGACGTTGGACAACAGCTCCGTCACGCCGAGCGAGGCCCGGTCGATCAGGGCGTCCAGATGCCAGTAGCGCAATTGCGCAGATACGATTCTGCGGACCTGGCCGATCCGCGACGGCAAAGCTTGAAGCTCCACCGTGCAGTGTCTGCTTGGGTAGCTGATCACGGCTGCGACTCCCCGACGTGAGGTCCGGAAGAACACGGAGTTCGGATCCAGCAGGGCGCCTTTATGACACTGCCGCCCGCTGTCGTGGCCGGCGGGCTGGTTCGCAGCGTTATCGCCGGTAAACCCAGAGTGACGTGAGACCAGAGTGACGCAGGGGGTGAGGTACCGCAACTCGCGGACATCTCAGTCGCCACGCCCCGCCGCTCGGCGCACGGCCTCGATGAAGCGCCGTGCCGCGGGCGGCCCCGGCTCGCCCGGAGCGGGGTCATGATCGCCCAGGGTGAGCAGGTACCGATTGCCGTTGAGGTCCGCCGTGGCCCGGTCATCGGGGCCGAACCAGGGCTTGGACGCGCGCACCGCCTGTACCGGCGCGCTGTCGATCTCACTGCCGTAGCTGGTCAGCAGCTCGAGCCGGCCGTCGCTGATCCGGACCTGTCCGGCCCGGGTGAGCGAACGCAGCCGCTTCCCGATCCGCACTCCCGTGGCCCTGAACTCCGGCTCCGCCATGCCACCCGCCCCCTTGTGCGCCTCGGTGTACCGGCCCGCGCTCCCCGCGGCGCCCGGTACGGCTCGTGTTCTGATCCAGTGTGCCTCGCCTGCCCGCTCCGGCGGTGCTTCGTACCCCTGCCGGTACCCCGTGCGGGGCCTTGGTCCCGCGGTGAAGTCTGCCCGCACCCGGCGTCGAGCACCAGTGCGTGAGACCCCCTCGCCGGGGGGCGCCCGCAGCACACACGCGAATGCGCCCCCGGGACCGCGCGCCCCCTTGCCCCGGCCTCTGCCCCAGGGGGCGCTTTGGGGGGCTCAAAGATGCGTTTATGCAGGTGAGAAGCGTGCGGAAGCTGCATATCATCGAGGTGTCGGCCGCGCGACGTGCCGTCGGCGCGCAGCGTTAGGAGCCCCCTCGTGAGCACTCCCCAGCAGACCCGGACCGGCGTCACCCTCGACGTCGACCACAGTGACGCCGGCTACCGCGCGTGGCTGAAAGAGGCCGTCCGCAGGGTCCAGGCCGACGCCAACCGCTCGGCCGACACACACCTGCTCCAGTTCCCCCTGCCGGAGCGCTGGGGCATCGACCTGTACCTGAAGGACGAGTCGACCCACCCCACCGGCAGCCTCAAGCACCGGCTGGCCCGCTCCCTCTTCCTCTACGGCCTGTGCAATGGCTGGATCCGTCCGGGCAGACCCGTGATCGAGGCCTCCAGCGGTTCGACGGCCGTCTCCGAGGCGTACTTCGCGAAGCTCATCGGCGTTCCCTTCATCGCCGTCATGCCGCGCACGACGAGCACCGAGAAGATCCGCCTCATCGAGTTCCACTCCGGACGGTGCCACTTCGTCGACGACCCTCGCACGATGTACGAGGAGTCCGCCCGTCTCGCGACGGAGACCGGCGGTCACTACATGGACCAGTTCACCTACGCCGAACGGGCCACGGACTGGCGCGGGAACAACAACATCGCCGAATCCACCTTCCGCCAGCTGCGCCTGGAGCGGTATCCCGAGCCGGCGTGGATCGTCGCCACGGCGGGCACCGGAGGCACCTCCGCGACCCTCGCGCGCTACATCCACTACATGCAGTACGACACGCGCGTCTGCGTGGCCGACCCGGAGAACTCGTGCTTCTTCGACGGCTGGACCACCGGTGATCCGGACGTCACGTACGACTGCGGATCCCGTATCGAGGGCATCGGCCGGCCCCGTATGGAACCGAGCTTCGTGCCCGGCGCCATCGACCGGATGATGAAGGTGCCCGACGCTGCGAGCGTCGCCGCCGTACGGGCACTGGAGCGCGCCATCGGCCGCAAGGCGGGCGGCTCGACGGGCACGGGTCTGTGGAGCGCGCTGAAGATCGCTGCCGAGATGGTGTCCGAGGGGCGGCAGGGGAGTGTCGTGACCCTGCTGTGCGACCCGGGGGACCGGTATCTCGACAAGTACTACTCGGACACCTGGCTCGCCGCCCAGGGACTGGACATCGCGCCGTACACGGCCGCGATCGACTCGCTGCTGGAGACGGGCGTCTGGCCGGACTGAGACCGGGCCCGCGGCGTCAGGCCGCCAGCCTCCGGTCCAGCGCCGAGACGGCATCCCGGAAGGCGCGCGCCTGGGCTGTCCGTATCGGCTTCATGGCGAGCCGGTAGGCCGCCGTCCCGTCGGTGGCGAAGGTCCACCGCACCCGGGTGCCGTCACCGGCCGGCGCGAGCCGCCACTCTTCGACGATCGCGCGCACCCCGGGCACGTTGGTGACGTCGACGCGGTAGGCGTACACCTCGGGTTCCCTCGCCGCGATGACGGACTCACGGAACCGGACGCCCCCGGTGAGCGTGATGTCGCGGCCCGCGCCTCCGTCGATCTCGCGGGCGGCCGTCACCTGGGGAAACCAGTCGACCCAGCCGGGCACGTCCTCCAGCGCACGGTAGACCGCCTCCACCGGAGCCGAGATCACCAGCGCGGAGACATGCCGCACGGGCGCGATCCCGGCGAAGTCGAGCCCGACGGGGCGCAGACGGTGAGGCATGGACGAAGCCCTCCTCGCACGGAACGGGCGATGACCGGAAGCGTCACCCCAGGGTCTGCCAGACCTTAGCTGGCGGCCCGTCAGATGTCTGCCCCCTCCTCGGGCTCCCCGGCCACCACCAGCCGCCGCAGATGCTCCACGACCACGCCGCGCGCCTCGTCCGGCAGGCCGGCGTCCGTCACGAGCGTGT
This sequence comes from Streptomyces sp. NPDC055506, assembly GCF_053643595.1. NCBI lineage: Bacteria > Bacillati > Actinomycetota > Actinomycetes > Kitasatosporales > Streptomycetaceae > Streptomyces > Streptomyces sp. NPDC055506. Next base: position 35,765 of record NZ_JBSHKH010000032.1, read on the forward strand.
CGATCCGCTCCAGCGAGGCGAACGAACTCAGGCCCACCTTGCCCCACTTGGTGTGGTCGGCGACCACCACCACCCGCCGGGCCGACTGCACGAGCCGCCGGTTCGTCTCGGCCTCCGCGAGGTTCGGCGTCGACAGACCGGCCTCGACCGATATGCCGTGCACACCGAGGAACAGCAGATCGAAGTGGAGCGCCGCGATCGCCTGGTCGGCCACCGGCCCCACCAGCGAGTCGGACGGAGTGCGCACCCCACCGGTCAGCACGACCGTGGCCGCGCCCTGCCGGGGGCCCGAGGTGCGCTGCGCCGCGTGGAAGACGTCCGCCACCCGCACCGAGTTGGTGACCACCGTCAGATCCGGTACGTCCTGCAACTGGTGCGCCAGCGCGAAGGTCGTCGTTCCGCCCGACAGGGCGATCGCCGCGCCCGGCGCGACCAGCTTGGCCGCGGCCCGCGCGATGTCCTCCTTGGCGGTCAGCTCCAGGCCCGACTTCGCCTCGAAGCCCGGTTCGTGCGTACTCGCCTCGACCACCGGGACCGCGCCGCCGTGCACCTTCTCCAGCACGCCCTGGCGGGCCAGCGCGTCGAGATCGCGGCGGACCGTCATGTCCGACACGCCGAGCTTCCGGGTCAGCTCGTTGACCCGGACACCGCCCCGGCGACGGACCTCGTCGAGGATCAGGGATCGCCGCTGCTCCGCGAGGAGGTTCTGATTCTCGCTCACGTACGCTCCGGTCCTTTCGCCTCAATGCCGTCCGACTCGCCCAGCACACCCGCCCCCACTAGGACATTCTCCCCGGGCTCCGGTGCGCGGACGTCTCATCCTCGCATGTCGCGGAGCCGGCGGCGCCACCGACCACTCGTCGCGCACATGTCACTCGTGGCTCATCCGTCGCTGCCCCGCATCACGGATCGGGGAGATTCCGTGACAGGGGGTGTGCGGCGCCGCAGAAGTGGAGATCCTTGTGCCCGCACGGACAGAGCCGACGGCGTGTCACGGGGGAAGTGCGAATCAGTGGAACGTGCGCAGGAACATGTCTCGACCGGCGGGCCGGACCAGCCCGCCCCGCGGCCCGGCGAGACCGGGACCGCCCTGGAACTCCTGGTCCACGGCGTGGGCGGCACCACGCCGCAGGACATGCTCAACGATCCGCGCACGGTGCGGATCACCGGCGACAACATCGCGGCCGTCTTCCGCCGCGCCGACGACGTCGACGCGGAGACCAGCCCCGACGCCCACCGCCGCGACGGACCGGTGCCCGAGGCCTACGTCTGGTGCAACCTCACCTCCGGAAACGGCACCCGCGCCCTGTGGCTGTTGCTGCTGCCGTTCATGGTCGTCAACCTCGCCCACTGGATGCGCCCCACCGCCCGCGGCCGAAGACGCACGGTCCGCCTCTACGGCCTCCTGGTGCGGCTGGCGGGACTCACCCTGACCGTGCTGCTCGTCGCGGCGGCCTGCGAGGTGGCCCTCGACCTGGCGGCATGGCAGTGCGCGGGCACCTCCGCGTGCGCCGAGCGCCACTCCTGGCTGGGCTTCCTCTCACCCACCGTCTCGGACGGCGGCTGGTGGAGCAGCCCCGGCCGCAGGCTCGCCCTCGCCGCCTTCGTCCCCACCGCGCTGACCGCCCTGCTGTGGTACCTGTCCAAGCGCACCTGGACCGACTACGAGTCCCAGCAGCCGATCGAACGCCGCCCCGAGCCCGACGAGGACGGCAGCCCGACCGCGCTGGGGCGTCCCGGATTCTGGTACGGACGCCGGCTGGTCGCCCGGCTGCGCGCGGCACACACCGCCGCCGGACTGATCACCGTCGCGGCCGCGGTCGCCGGCGCCGCGGCCCGCCGCGACCGCGAGCCCGGCGGCCCCGCCGTACTGAACATCCTGGGCCTGCTCCTGGAGGCGGCCCTCGTGGCCTGCGCGGTCGCCGTGGTGTGGGTCGTGTGCCGCCGGGGCCGCAGTGAGCGGCGCCTGGACCGGGAGCTCGACGACCGTTTCGTACGACGTCTGCCGCTCGCCGCGCTCGTCCTGCTCGGCCTCGCCCTGCTGTACGCCGGGTGGCAGCGCCCCGGCTGGGAGTCGGCCGGCCGGCTGCCGGGCGACATGACCTTCGGCGGCATCGCCTTGGTGCAGGGGCTGCTGGTGATCGTCCTCGCCGGCGTCGCCCACGCCCTGCACCGCACCGACCCCGACCGGCGGGCCGTGCTGCGCGGCCTCGGCGGACCGGCCGTCGCGATGCTGGCCTGCGCCCTGGGCGGGGTGATGTCCGGCGGCGTGTCCCAGCGCGTGTCCGACTGGCTGGACGGCACCGGCACGTCGATCGAGGGCCCACCGGTCCTGCTGACCTGGCAGGCGTCCGTCATCCCGCCCCTGATCGTGGTGCTGCTGGTGCTCTTCGGCTGGCTGGCCCGGCGCGCCTGGCAGCTGGCCCGCGCCGAACGCGAGGCCGTGGCACGCGACTACCCGGACGAGGCCCAGGACCGCGCCCGCACCCGCCGGATCGCCTACACCCGCGCGATGGCCGCGCTCACCGACCGGGGCCCCCGCATCGTCGCCGTCACCTCCGGCGTCACCCTGCTCCTCGGCGCCGGAGCCCTGGTGGGCGCCCTGACCACCGACGAGACACCGGGAGAGGCCGCGCAGGGCGCCTACCCCGTCGTCCACGGCGCCGCGGAGACCGCCCAGGCCCTCGGCTCCTGGCTGATCGGCCTCGGCTTCATACTGTTCGTCACCTGGGGCCGGCGCGCCTACAAGGACGCGGCGGCCCGCCGCACCATCGGCATCCTCTGGGACGTCGGCACCTTCTGGCCGCGCGCCGCCCATCCCTTCGCCCCGCCCTGCTACGCCGAACGCGCCGTGCCCGACCTGACCTGGCGGATGGCGACCTGGACCCGGACCACCGGCGGACGGCTGGTCATCTCCGGGCACTCGCAGGGCAGCGTGCTCGCCGCCGCGGCGGCCTGGCAACTCGCCCCGTCCGCCCGCAAACGCGTCGCGCTGCTGACCTACGGTTCCCCGCTGGAACGCCTCTACGGCCGCTGGTTCCCCGCACACTTCGGCCCCGCCGCGCTCGGCTCACTGCACCGGGAGGTCGACTGCTGGCGCAACCTCTACCGGCTCACCGACCCCATCGGCGGCCCGATGCGCCTGCCCGGCGACCGCGGCCACCAGGTTGACCACGGCCCCCTGAAAGACCCCCTCGCCTACGGCCGCACAGACCTGCTGCCGCTGCCGGCGCCGATCCTCGGCCACTCCGACTACCAGGCCGACCCGGCGTTCGCCGAGGAACGCCGCAAGCTGCTGGCCCGGCTGCGGCCGGGCCTGCCGGCACCCCGGCATCCCGCCGAGCCGCCCTGCCCGGGCCCTGAGGAGGACCCTCAGAGCAGCTCGGGCAGATCCTCGTCGTAGAGCAGCGTCAGATCGTCCGTGCTCGGCTCCGCGACCTGGGCGACGCGGCTCGCGTGCCGCTCCACCATCGCTTCGAACGTCTGCCGCGCGGTACGGCCGTTGCCGAACGCCGGGCCCTTGGGGAGTTCCGTGAAGTACTTCTCCAGGGCCTCGGCGGCGCCCGGCGCCAGCCGGTACTCGTGCTCCTCGGCCTGCTGCTCCACGATCCGCAGCAGGTCCTCGGGGCCGTAGTCGCTGAAGGTGATGGTCCGCGAGAAGCGGGACGCCACACCCGGGTTGACCGACAGGAAGCGCTCCATCTCGGCCGTGTAGCCCGCGACGATCACCACGACCGCGTCCCGGTGGTCCTCCATCAGCTTCACCAGCGTGTCGATGGCCTCCTTGCCGAAGTCGCGGCCCGCGTCCTCGGGGGACAGCGCGTACGCCTCGTCGATGAACAGCACCCCGCCGCGCGCCTTCTCGAAGGCCTCCTGGGTGCGGATCGCGGTCGAGCCGATGTGCTCGCCCACCAGGTCGACCCGGGACACCTCGACCAGGTGGCCCTTCTCCAGCACCCCGAGGGAGGCGAGGATCTCGCCGTACAGCCGCGCGACCGTCGTCTTGCCGGTGCCGGGGGAGCCGGTGAAGACCAGGTGCCGCTTGACCGACGCCGCCTTGAGGCCCGCCTGCTGCCGGCGCCGGCCGACCTCGATCATGTCGGTGAGGGCACGCACCTCGCGCTTGACGCTCTCCAGGCCCACCAGCGCGTCCAGTTCACCGAGGACGGCCTTGGACGTGCGGGACGGCTGCTCGGGCTCCACGGCCGGGGCCGGGGGCGCCGGTTCGGCGCGCTGCTCCGGGAGGGCGCCCAGCAGACCGGGGGAGTGGTTCACCGTCTGCACGGCCGTCTCCCGCGCCGCGGGCGCCCTGAGCCCGGCGCTCTCGTCGCTGGTGCAGTCCTCCACCACGGGGCCCGTCCCGGACGCCGCGTCCGCGCCGCTGTCCGCGAACTCGTAGCCACCGCGCGTGCAGCGCTCCGTGCGGCACTTCCGGAGCGTCGTACGGCTGCCGTCGATCACATGGAAGCCGTAGCCGCCGCTGCCCGTCACCCGGCAGTTCTGGAAGCTGCCGCGGCCGCCGGCCGAGACATAGACCCCGGCCTCCGCCGGGGAGTCGATCGTGCAGCGCTCCACGGTGGGGTCGGCGCCCTTGGTGACGATGACGCCGGTCTGGGTGCCGTCCAGCGTGCAGTTGCTGAGGGTGCCGCCGCTGCCGTGGTCGCGGAACCAGGCGCCCGTCGCCGCGTCCCGGATCCGGCAGTCGTCCAGCTGGGCGGTCGCGCCGTCGCTCACCGACACGGCCGTGTTGCGCACCTGCGACAGGTCGCTGTCGACGACGTCCGCGCGCGAACCGCGGTCGAGGACGAACAGCGCGTCCGGCACGTCGTGCACCCGGCACGAATCGAGCACCGCCGTGGCGCCGTCGCTCACCCACACCGCCGGGTAGTCGCCCGTGCTGTCGAAGATCTCGCACTGGTTGGCGTCCACGCGCGTGCCCGGGTCCCACACCGACAGGCCGTTGCGCCCGAACTGCCGCACCGTGGTGCGCGTCAGCGTGAGGACCGAACGCGAGCGCAGATCGACCGCGTTCTCCGGGATGTCGTGGATACGGCAGTCGGCGAGCGTCAGCACGGCGTCCGTGTCCAGAGTGACGCCGTCGGCCGTCGTCCGGTGCACATCGCAGTCCGTGAGGTGCGCGGTGGCCCGGCCGGTGATCTGCACCCCGCTGCCCCGGACCTCGTAGATCTCGCAGCCCACCGCCTCCAGCGCAGAGTTCTCCCCGGTCGCCGACAGGCCCGAGCCCGAGGCGTGGTGCACCCGGCAGCGCTCCAGACGGGGGTGGGCGCCGCCGCGCACGGCCACGCCGGCCTGGCCGGCCGCGACGACCTCGCACTCCTCGAACACGCCGCCCGCGCCGTCGAGTACGGCGATGCCGACGCCCGCCGGATTGTCGACCGCGCAGCGCCGGACCGTGGGCCGGGCGCTGCCGCGCACCTCTATTCCCGCCGCCGAGCGCGTGACGACCCGCACGTCCCGCAGCTCCGGTGTGCCCTCCTCCACCAGCACGGCCGGGGCGGCCGAGTCCTGCCCCTCCACATGCAGGTCCTGCACCACCGCCGAGGCGCGCACCGTCAGCGGCACCCCGTCCACCGGCGCGATCCGCACCGAGCCGGGGGAGCCCTCGGGCCCTCGCAGGGTCACCGCGCGCTGCACGACGAGGTTCTCCCGGTAGGTGCCGGGGGCGACGGTGAGGACGTCTCCGTCGGCCGCGGCCTCCAGGGCAGCGGCGAGCGATGCGTACTCACCCGTGCGGCGCCGCCACCGCGACGTGCCGGTGTGCGTCACCTGGACCGTGCCCTGTGCCATGGTGTAGCTGTGCCCCCACCTCGGTCGTACTGATGGCTCGTTCGCCCTCGGGGCGCTTCAGCCCGTGTCGTGAGTCGCGGCCGTGCTCGGCCTCTCGGGCCTGCGCGCGCACGCGGCAGCGACACCGGCGCGCCCCTCCTGCTCGCTCGCGCGCGGGTTGTGCCGATCGTCTCGGCCGGACCACCGTAGCGTGCGCGCGGGTGGTGGGTTGACCAGAGTCGGAAGGCCGTCTCAGCTGCCCGTGCCCGTCCTGCCCCAGTCCGGGCCCGCCTTGTCCCATGCCTGGTCCCAACGCGCGTACCTGCGGCGGACCATGCGCCAGACGATCAGCCGCCTGCCGCCCTCCACGAGGCCGCCGGCCGCCAGGGCCGCGCCGATGCCGCCGAGGACCGCGTGCGTCGACGCCGTCGCGGAGTCGAGCGGGCGGGCCACCATCCGGCCGTGCCGGTCGGTCCATATCCGGAACTCGTCGCCCTGCTGCGGGTCCTTGAGGCCCGCCAGGACCGGGCCCTGGTGCGCGGTGCCGTCCGGGGCGGTCCAGTCGGCGAGGACGCGGTTGCGCAGATCCCTGCCCGTCGAGGTCTCCGGGTCGGCGTCGAGCGGGGAGCGGTCCAGCTTGCGGACCACCGTGGCCGTCACCGGATGCCGTGCCTCGTGCTGGGTCCGGACGGACTGCTGCAGCGTGTCCTGGGCGGCGCCTCCGACGAGGGCTCCGGCCACCGGGGCGACCAGGAGGATCAGCAGCAGGGCGGCCAGCGCCACCCAGGCCTCGGCCAGATCGGTCGCGCGGCACAGCGGATTGCGCCGCCAGCGCCAGAGCCCCCTGATCGCTCGCACCGACCGCACCCCCTTCCCGCTCCGTGATAACCCCCGGCGGAGCCGTCCACGCGCCGACCCGTCGAAGAGAGAGCCAAATCACCTCTCACGGGTCTCTCATGAACTTCTCACACAAGGCCAACGCCCGGGCCCGTGGGGCGGTTCCCGAGGTCGCCGGAGACCTTCCGCCCGCGCTGTCAGAGGACCCTGACAGGGTCCCCGACCCGGATCGTGCCCCGGGACAGGGGCACCAGGTTCTGTCCGAAGACCAGCTTGCCGCCGAGCCGCCGGTGCCGCCCCAGGCTGTACAGGGGCTCGCGGCCGCGCTCGCCCGTGCTCTGGTCGGTGGTGGTCACCAGGCACCGGCCGCAGGGCTTCGCGACCCGGAACGACACCTCCCCGACGGCGATGCGCGACCACGCGTCCTCGGCCCATGCGGCGGTGCCCGCCACGACCACGTTCGGCCGGAAACGATTCATGGGCAGCGGGCCCTCGTCCGCGTGGTCGCCTTGCGCGATCAGGGTGTTGAGGGCGTCGAGCGAGGCCGTCGTCGTGAGCAGCAGCGGGAAGCCGTCGGCGAAGGAGACGGTCTCGCCGGGCCGCGCGTACTCCGGGTCGACGGGACGGCGCGTGGCCGGATCGGGCATGTACACGAGGCGCACATCGATGCCGAGATAGGCGCTGCACCAGGCGTGCGCGGCTTCGTCCTCGGCCGGGACCGCCTCGACCTTGTCGCGGAAGATCTGCACCGGCACCGTGCCGAGGGGGCGGGGAACGGGCACCGTCAGCGGCTCCATGCCGGGCGCGGACAGTCGGACGCCGCCGTCCGGCAGGAGCTCTGCGGCGGCGAGTGCCAGGCGCGGCTCCTGGCGTTGCGTGAGGACCTTTCCCCCGTCGTCGATCAGCACCCAGCGCCGGTCTCCGGCCAGCCCCCAGGGCTCCACGACGGCCTTCCGGGGCGCCAGGCCCCGGACCGCCTTGACCGGATGGACGTGAATCGAGTGCAGCTGTGCGTACCCCATGGGGTCATCGTGCCAGCCGGCACCGACAACCCCCGGGGGCGCTCAGTAACCGCGGTACTGCTGGTTGTTGTACGGGTCCTGATAGGGAGCCGGCGCGGGCCGGGGAGCCGCGGGGCGCATCGCCTCGTAGCCGCCGGGCGCCGCAGGGCGCGGCTGCTGGGGCTGGGGACCGGGGTAGCCGCGCGGTGCGGAGGCCTGCTGCGGGATGTACGCCGCGGGCGCCTGCTGGAGCGGGGCGGGCTGCTGTGCCTGCGGATAGCCGTAGGCGGGCTGGGAAGGGGCTGCCGGCAGAGCGGGCAGCGCGGACGGGAGGGCGGGCAGGTTGCTGCCGGGCATGTCGTACTGCGCGGGGACCCGGATCGGGGCGATCTGCGGGGTGCCCCGCTCGGCGACGAGCCTGTCGTAGATCGGGGTGTCCGGGAAGGAGGCGGAGTAGTAGCCGCCGCCATAGGTGGAGCGGGGGGAGGTCATGCCACATAAGTTAAGCCAACGATGTGCTGGTTGGGGAGACCGATAAGAGGGTTGTTTTCCGCGTCCGCAGTGACCTGGGATCCCCAATGCGAGCGAACTCGCCAAAAAAGGGCGCCGAACCGGGTTCTGATCGTGTAAAGGCCGAGTTCCGGGCGGGTTACCAGGGGTTGGCCGCCGGATCTTCCGGTGGCGGCGCATGGGAGTTCGCCGCGCGGAGGAATAGGTTGTGCGCACGGAACTCGACGGACGGCCGGGATGTGCCTGGCGCGGTGATACGCGATGGGGGCGGACATGCAAATGCTGAAAGGTTCAAACACTCCTGTGCCTACCGCGGCGCTGCGGGTGGAATTGGGCTGGCGGGCCGGACCGGGTGTGCCCGACGCGGACGCCTCCGCTTTGCTGCTGGTAAGCGGGAAGGTGCGTTCCGACGCGGACTTCGTCTTTTACAACCAGCCCGCGCACTCCTCAGGCGCCATCAGTCACGAGGGCAAGCGGAACTCCGATGGCCGGGTGACCGACGCGCTCCTGGTCGACCTCGCGCGCGTGGAGCCCGCCATCGAGACGGTCGTCCTCGCCGCCTCCGCCGACGGCGGCACCTTCGGGCAGGTCCCGGACCTGTACATCGAGGTGCAGGATGCCGACCGGAGCATCCCGATGGCCCGCTTCGACAACCCGGGCGCCACGACTGAAACCGCTTTCGTGCTGGGCGAGTTCTACCGCCGCCAGGGCGCCTGGAAATTCCGGGCCGTCGGGCAGGGCTACAGCAGCGGGCTCGAAGGGCTGGCCACCGACTACGGCATCACGGTGGACGAGCCGCAGCAGGCGGCCCCGGCCGCGGCACCGCCCGCGGTCGCCCCGCCGCCCGCAGCGCCCCCGGCGCCCACGCCTCCGCAGATGACGCGGCCTGCGGCCCCGCCCCCGCCCGCCGCGCCCCCGGCGGCACCGGCGCCGGTCCGTCTGACCAAGGTGACGCTCACCAAGGCGGCCCCGTCCGTCTCGCTCACCAAGCAGGGCGGCACCTCCGGCGCCCTCCATGTGAACCTCAACTGGGAGGTGCGCAAGCAGTTCTCGGGGTGGAGCAGCAAATTCGGCCGCCCGGCCGCGATGCACTCCGACCTCGACCTCGACCTGTGCGCGCTGTTCGAACTCACCGACGGCAGCAAGGGCGTCGTACAAGCCCTCGGCAACACCTTCGGAGCGCTGCACCAGCCCCCGTACATCCACCTCGACGGCGACGACCGCACCGGCGCCGTGGCGGCCGGTGAGAACCTCACCGTCAATCTCGACCACAAGAACGCCTTCCGGCGCATCCTCGTCTTCGTCACCATCTACGAAGGCGCCCGGTCCTTCGCCGACCTGAACGCCACCGTCACGCTCCAGCCGCAGTACGGAGCCCCCATCGAGTTCTCCCTCGACGAGTGCACGGTCCCCTCACCCGTGTGCGCGCTCGCCCTGATCACCAACACCGGCGGCGACCTGGTCGTCCAGCGGGAGGCGCGCTACCTGGTGCCCGAGCGCGGGGTCAGCCCGCAGCGCACGGTCGACTACGCCTACGGGTGGGGCATGAACTGGACCCCCGGCCGGAAGTGACCCCCTTTCTCACCGGCGGCCGTCAGCCCTCGTCGGGCACGGCGTCCGGACGGGCGTAGGTGCGGCCCTTCCAGGCCGCACCGCGTCCCCGGTAGTGCTGCACCGCCGAGTCGACCGTCATGAGGAGATAGAGGAACGCGGTGAACGGCAGCAGGGGAGCGAGCCACAGCGGCTGCCGGTAGTAGCGGAGCATCGGGACGTACGTACCGGTCATCACGAGCCACGCCAGTCCGCCGGTGAACGCCGCCGCCGCGCTCCCCGCGGCCAGGCCGGCCACGACCGCCACCGGCGGCACCAGGTACACCAGCGCCAGCCCCGCGACCGTCCCGGCCAGCAGCAGGGGGTTGTGCCGCAGCTGGGCGTACGCGCTGCGCGACACCATCCGCCACAGGTCGTGCAGCCGCGGATACGGCCGCACGCTGTCCACCCGGTCGGCGAGCCCCAGCCAGACCCGCCCGCCGCCTCGCTTGACGGCCCGGGCGAGGGCGACGTCGTCGATGACGGCGTGCCGGAACGCGTCCGGGACCCGCACCCGCTCGGCGGTCTCCGCCCGCAGCAGGACGCAACCGCCGGCCGCGGCGGCCGTCCGCGTTCCCTTCTTGCCGATCCTGCGGAAGGGGTAGAGCTGAGCGAAGAAGTAGACGAAGGCCGGCACGACGAGCCGTTCCCAGGCGCTGCCCACCCGCAGCCGGGCCATCTGCGAGACCACGTCGAATTCTCCCGCGCGGGCCGCCGCCACCAATTCCCGCAGACTGTCCGGCGCGTGCGCGATGTCGGCGTCCGTCAGGAGCAGATACTCGGGATCACGCGCGCGTGCCAGGCCGATGCCGTGGCGCACCGCCCACAGCTTCCCGGTCCAGCCCGCGGGCGGCTCGCCCGGCGAGCCCACGGTCAACGGCAGCCCGCCGTGCCGGCGCGCCAGTTCCCGAGCGAGATCACCGGTGCCGTCCGAACTGCCGTCGTCGACGAAGAAGACCTCCGCCCGTCCCGGATAGTCCTGCAGGAGCAGCGACGGCAGCGCGGCGGGCAGTGTCGCCGCCTCGTCGCGGGCCGGGACGACGACGCACACGGCCGGCCACGCGTCCGGGTCCCGGCGCCGCGGCAGCCGCACATCCGTGCGCCAGAAGAAGCCCTGACAGAGCAGCAGCCACAGCCAGGCGAGAAGTGATCCAGCGGCAGTCCACACAACGGCGCTCACGCGCGCAGTCTGCCCCACCGGACCTGGCCGGGAAGGCTCATCGTCTATCGTGATCGGGTGAAGATCGCGCTCATGGACTCCGGAATCGGCCTGCTGGCGGCCACCGCCGCGATGCGGCGGCTGCGCCCCGACGCCGATCTCGTACTCTCCCTCGACCCCGACGGCATGCCGTGGGGACCGAGGACTCCGGAGGACCTGACCGAGCGTGCCCTGGCCGTCGCCGAGGCGGCCGCCGCGCGCCGCCCCGACGCCCTGATCGTCGGCTGCAACACCGCGACCGTCCACGCGCTCACCGCCCTGCGCGCCCGCCTCGAACCGGAGCTCCCGGTCGTCGGCACCGTCCCGGCGATCAAGCCCGCCGCGGCCGGCGGCGGGCCCATAGCCATCTGGGCCACCCCGGCCACCACCGGCAGCCCGTACCAGCAGGCCCTGATCCGGGACTTCGCCGGCGGAGTGCCCGTCACCGAGGTGCCCTGCTGGGGCCTCGCCGAGGCGGTGGAGCACGCGGACGAGGCGGCGATCGACGCCACCGTGTCCGCGGCCGCCGCGCTCACCCCCGACGAGGTGACGACCGTCGTCCTGGGCTGCACCCACTACGAACTGGTCGCCGAGCGCATCCGGACCGCCGTCCAGCGCCCCGGCCGCCCGCCCCTCGTGCTGCACGGCTCCGCGGGCGCCGTCGCCGCCCAGGCCCTGCGCCGGCTCGGCGAGCAGCCCGCACCGGGGGCCACGCCCCACGGCACCCTCACCGTGCTGCTGAGCGGACGCGAGGGCACGCTGCCCGCGCCGGCCCTGGCGTACGACGAAGGGCGACTGCTCCAGGCGGTCACGCCCGCCGGCTGACCGGCACCGGACGCCGGACGCCATCGCCCCGTGCCGAGCCGGCCCGCCGCCCGGTCGGCGCAGTCACGCTCCGCCACCTGCTACCGGCAGAGCGAAACCTGAGTAACCTCATATGCATGAGGGACCACCCCCACGGCGAGAACGCCCCCCACTCGCACCCCGATGTCTGGACCGGTCGTGCCACCAACCGGGTCCAGTGGCTGCTGGCGCTCGTCGGCGCCGCCTGCATGGCGCTGGGCATCGAGCTGGCCGTCGACTCGGCGTGGACGTCCGGCGCCCCGCTCGTCATGGCCGTCGTCGGGTGCATCGCCGCCGGGCTGCTGGTCCTCTTCGGCACCCTCGCCTTCGTGCACGTCGCGCTGCGCGTCGACGACGAGCACCTCGAGGTGCGCTGCGGCCACATCGGTTTGCCCCGCCGCCGTATCCCGCTCTCCCACGTGGCGGGCGCCACGTACATCCCGCACGTCACCCCCCGCCACTGGGGCGGCTGGGGCTATCGCTGGCGGCCCGAGAAGGGCACCGCGGTCGTCGTTCGACAGGGTGAGGGCGTCGTGCTGGAGCTGTGGGACGGGCACACCTTCACGGTCACCGTGGACGACGCGGAGGCGGCCGTACAGGTGATCAAGGCACGGCTGCGGCACACGAAACCGGGCGCTCCCGCGCTCTGAGGGCGGTCGATCGCCGGCCATGCTCACCGCGGCGGCCGGTCACCAGGCGGGGGTACGTCCGGCGCCGCGCGCGTGGGTGTCCGGGGCCCGGGCCGACTGTTCGTCGGCCCAGGGGCGTGCCGTGGCCATGCCCGCCAGCAGGCCCGCACCCACCGACACCGCGGTGAAGCTCAGCGCGTTGCCGATCGCGGCGATGGCGGCGAGCGCCGTCAGGGCCGCGCCCGCGGTGAGCACCACCGGCGTCGGGCGCGGGCCGCGCCACAGGGCGTACAGCACCCAGCCGAACGCCGCCGCCAGCAGGGCAACGCCGACGATGCCCTGCTCGGCCGCCTGCTGCAGGGGCGCCGAGTGGGGCTTGCCGTCGGACACCAGTGACTGGGCGGCCGTCGTGCTCAGCTCCCCGAAGCGGCCCGGGCCGACCCCCAGAGCGGCGTTCTCGCGCAGCAGGTGCCACGCGTCCTCCCAGAGCTGTACGCGGTGCGGCGTCAGCCGCCCTTCGAGGGCGGCCACGAACCCGCCCGGTACGGCCCGCGCGGCGACCGCCCAGGCCAGGCAGGTCACCAGGGCGGCGACCGCGGCCAGTACGGCGAGGCCGACACCGCGGTGACGGGTGCGGCTGGCGGCGAGCGAGCACAGCAGCACCGCCGCACAGGTGACGCAGCCGGTGGTCGAACCGAGCACGGCCGCCAGCACCGCGGTCCCGGCGGCCAGCACGCGCAGGGCGATCCGGACGGCCGGCGCGGCGGCGGCCCAGGCCGCGCAGCACGCGGCACCGGCCGACAGCGTCAGCACGGCCGCTGTGGCTCCGGCGTGTCCCAGGGGCGCGGTGATCTGCGGACCCGGGGCGAGGTGCGGAACGGCCACGGTCAGCGCGACACCCGCCAGCGCCCCGGCGCAGGGCGCGCCGACCGGCAGCAGGGCCCCGCCGATCCGTCCCGCGGCGTACCCGGCCGCCACGGCCAGCACCGCGAGCAGCACGCCCTCGGGCCGGCCCTCGTGCACCGCGGCCGTGATCAGGGACCAGCCGGCGCAAGCCCCCAGCACCACGACGCCCGCCGCATCGGAAACGATTCTTCTCTCGCCGTCCGCGTCCAGCCCGGACGCGGACGTCAGCCCATGTGAACCCACCCCGCCCCGCCCCCCGCACCACGTCGCCCCCGACCTGTGAAGACCCCGGCCGCACGGTCCGCCACGGGCCGCACGACTGAGGCTTCGGCACACCGTAGCCGCTGGTGGACGGTTTGTGGATGTGTCGTGACGAAATGAGCAGGAACGATGCTGCGCAGGCGGGACGACGCCGCGCGCGGTCGCCCGAACGGCGTGCTGCCGCCGCCTCGTGGACCGCGCTGTCGGCCTCAAGGTCACTCGCCTTAGACTCCGGGAGTGACCGTCACCGCAACCTCCGTCGGCGAGTCGGACCAGTTGGAGCCGCGGAACGCGCCCGGGGCGCGGACGTGGGCCCGGCGTCTCGTTCCGCCCACCGCAGCCGCGCTCTCCGGCCTGCTCCTCTATGTCAGCTTCCCGCCCCGCATCCTCTGGTGGCTGGCCCTGCCGGCCTTCGCCGTCTTCGGCTGGGTGCTGCGCGGCCGGAGCTGGAAGGCGGGACTGGGCCTCGGCTATCTCTTCGGCCTCGGCTTCCTGCTGCCGCTGCTGGTGTGGACCGGAGTGGAGGTCGGGCCGGGCCCCTGGCTCGCCCTGGTCGTCATCGAGGCGATCTTCGTCGCTCTGGTCGGCGCGGGCGTCGCGGCCGTGTCGAAGCTTCCCGGCTGGCCGGTGTGGGCGGCCGCTGTGTGGATCGCAGGAGAGGCGGCACGCGCGCGCGTGCCGTTCGAGGGCTTCCCCTGGGGGAAGGTCGCGTTCGGGCAGGCCGACGGCGTGTTCCTGCCGCTCGCGGCGGTGGGCGGTACCCCGGTGCTCGGCTTCGCCGTGGTCCTGTGCGGCTTCGGGCTGTACGAGGTCGTCCGGCTGGCCGTGCTCACCCGGCGCACCGGGACGGTACGACGGGCCGCCGCGGCCGTGGGCCTGCTGAGCGTGGCCGTCCCGGTCGTGGCTGCCGTGGCGGCCCGGCCGCTGGTCAGCGACAAGGCCGAGGACGGCAGCGTGACCGTCGCCGCGATCCAGGGCAATGTGCCCCGGGCGGGCCTCGACTTCAACTCCCAGCGGCGGGCCGTGCTCGACTACCACGCGCGCGAGACGGAACGCCTGGCCGCCGAGGTCAAGGCCGGCAAGGTCGCCCGTCCCGACTTCGTGCTGTGGCCGGAGAACTCCTCCGACATCGACCCCTTCGCCAACCCCGACGCCCGCGCCGTGATCGACAGGGCGGCCAAGGCCATCGGCGTGCCCATCTCGGTCGGGGGCGTCGTGGAGCGCGACGGCAAGCTGTACAACGAACAGATCCTGTGGGACCCGGCGAAGGGCCCCGTCGACACCTACGACAAGCGCCAGATCCAGCCGTTCGGCGAGTACCTGCCGCTGCGCTCTTTCATCGGCGCGATCAACAAGAACTGGACGGCGATGGTCCGCCAGGACTTCAGCCGTGGCACCGAACCGGGCGTGTTCACCATGGACGGCGCCAAGGTCGGACTCGTCACCTGCTACGAGGCCGCCTTCGACTGGACCGTGCGCTCCGAGGTCACCGACGGCGCCCAGATGATCTCCGTGCCGAGCAACAACGCCACCTTCGACCGCAGCGAGATGACCTACCAGCAGCTCGCCATGTCCCGGGTCCGCGCCGTCGAGCACAGCCGTACGGTCACGGTCCCGGTGACCAGCGGCGTCAGCGCGATGATCATGCCGGACGGGAAGATCACGCAGAAGACCGGAATGTTCGTCGCCGACTCACTGGTGCAGAAGGTGCCGCTGCGGTCCTCGCAGACCCCCGCCACGCGGCTGGGGGTACTGCCGGAGATCGCCCTCGTGCTGGTCGCGGCCGGCGGACTGGGGTGGGCCGTGGGCGCCGGTCTGCGCGGACGACGCGCCGGTGACGTGTAGCCGTACGCCCGTTGCACGCTGCTTAAATCGCGCGGGACACCGCGACCGGCCGATTAGGGTCGTCGCCATGGCTACTCCTGACTTCATCCGCACCCTCCGCGCGTCTGCCGGCCATCAGCTGCTCTGGCTCCCCGGAGTCACCGCCATCGTCTTCGACGACGAGGGCAGAGTGCTGCTCAACCGCCGGTCCGACACTGGCAAGTGGTCCGTGATCGGCGGCATCCCCGACCCGGGGGAGGAGCCCGCGGCCTGCGCCGTGCGGGAGGTCCACGAGGAGACAGCCGTGCACTGCGTCGCCGAGCGGGTCGTCCTCGTCCAGGCGCTCACCCCCGTCACGTACGACAACGGCGACACCTGCCAGTACATGGACATCACCCTCCGCTGCCGGGCCGTCGGCGGCGAGGCACGGGTCAACGACGACGAGTCGCTGGACGTGGGCTGGTTCGACGTCGACGCCCTGCCCGAACTGAACGAGTTCGGCCTGCTCAGGATCAAGCAGGCTGTGTCGGACGCCCCCACATGGTTCGACCCCACTGCCTCCAGCTGAACTATGGGGCGTGACCACATGGGGTCAGGCAGGGGCGCTTCCTAAGGTCGACGCATGACCGTGCCCCGTGTCTCTCCGGCTCCCCACGCCTCCTCGCTCGACCTCGGCGGCCGCACCGCGCTCGTCACCGGCGCCGCCGGCGGCATCGGCCGCGCCTGCGCGCTGCGGCTCGCGGCCGCCGGGGCCGAGGTGAGAGCCGTCGACCGCGACGCCGGGGGACTGGAGACACTCGCCGAACAGGGACACGACCTCGCGGGCACCGTGCGACCGCACGTCCTCGACCTCACCGACCTGGACGCCGCCGAACACGCCGCCGCGGGCACCGACGTCCTCGTCAACAACGCCGGGCTCCAGCTGGTGCGCCCCATCGAGGAGTTCCCTCCCGACGCCTTCCACATGGTGCTGACCGTGATGCTGGAGGCGCCGTTCCGGCTCATTCGCGGTGCCCTGCCCCACATGTACGGACAGGGGTGGGGCCGCATCGTCAATGTGTCGTCCGTACACGGGCTGCGCGCCTCGGCCTACAAGTCGGCCTATGTGGCCGCCAAACACGGCCTGGAAGGACTCTCCAAGACCGCCGCCCTCGAAGGCGCACCCCACGGTGTCACCTCGAACTGTGTGAACCCCGCCTATGTGCGCACCCCACTGGTCGAGAAGCAGCTCGCCGACCAGGCGCAGGCGCACGGCATCCCCGAGGAGCGCGTCCTGTCCGAGGTGCTGCTGCAGGACAGCGCCGTCAAGCGGCTCATCGAACCGGAGGAGGTCGCCGAGGCCGTGGCGTATCTGTGCGGTCCGCAGGCGTCCTTCGTGACCGGCACCTCGCTCGTGCTCGACGGCGGCTGGACCGCCCATTGACCTCCTGGCCTCGACGGTCCGCGAGTTGTCCACAGGGCTGACGGGACGGCCCGGTCATGGTGAATCCTGTGAGCATGTCCAGCGATCACGCGCAGTCAGCCGAGCGCTCCGTCGGCGCCGCCGAAGCACCACCGGCCGACGTCGAGACGCCGTTCCTCGAGCTGCTGGCCCGGGGCGCCTCCGCCGACGCCTACGAGCAGCCGGTGCTGCTCGCGCGCGCCGAAGGCCGGTCCGCGGAGTGGATCGCCGCGCTCCAGCGGGCCAAGCCGCTCGCCGTGCGGGTGCGCTCGGAGCTGGAGGGACGGCGTCGGCGCGAGGCCGAGCTGTCCGCCCTGTTCGAGACCGCCCACGACCTCGCCGGGCTGCGCGACCTCGACGCCGTGCTCCAGGCGATCGTGCAGCGGGCCCGGTCGCTGCTGGGCACGGACGTCGCCTACCTCAGCCTGAACGACCCGGCGAGAGGCGACACCCACATGCGGGTCACCGAGGGCTCGGTCGCGGCCCGGTTCCAGCAGCTGCGGCTCGGCATGGGAGAGGGCCTCGGCGGCCTGGTCGCGCAGACCGCCCGCCCCTACGTCACCGACGACTACTTCAAGGACGACCGCTTCCAGCACACCCTCACCATCGACGCGGGCGTGCGGGACGAGGGGCTCGTGGCCATTCTCGGCGTGCCGCTGATGCTCGGGCACCACGTCATCGGCGTGCTGTTCGCCGCGGACCGCCGAGCCCGGGTCTTCGAGCGCGAGCAGATCGCCCTGCTCGGCTCCTTCGCCGCCCTCGCGGCGGCCGCCATCGACACCGCGAACCTGCTCGCCGAGACCCGGTCGGCCCTCGCCGACCTGGAACTGGCCAACGAGATCATCCGGGACCGCAGCGGCGTCATCGAGCGGGCCTCCGACGTGCACGACCGGCTCGCCGAACTGGTCCTGCGCGGCGGCGGGGTGCACGACGTGGCCGCAGCGGTCTCCGAGGTCCTCGACGGCACGGTCGTCTTCGCCGAGGCCTCCGCCGCACCGGCCGAAGCCCTGGAAACGTCCCGCGCGGAGGGACACGCCGTGCGGTTCGAGGACGACTGGATCGCCGCCGTCGCCGCCGGCGGGGAACTGCTCGGCGCCCTCGTGCTGCGGGGCCACCCGGGGCTCGACCCCGTCGACCAGCGCACCCTGGAGCGCGCCGCCATGGTCACCTCCCTGCTGCTCCTCGCCCGCCGCTCCGCCGCCGAGGCCGAACAGCGCGTACGCGGCGAGCTGCTGGACGACCTGCTGGACGCCCGCGACCGCGACCCGCGCCTGCTGCGGGAGCGCGCGGCCCGCCTGCACGCCGACCTCGACGCCGTCCACGTGGTGCTGGCCGCGCGCCTCGAAAGCACCGCGGCCGACGCCTACCAGGAGGCGGACGCCCGCAGGCGCCTGGCAGCGGCGGCGTCCCACCTCGCCGCGACGCGGCACGGCCTGGCCGCCGCGCGCGACGGCGGCACCGTCCTGCTGCTGCCCCTCGGTCCCGGCGACAGTGCCACCGACCTGGCCCGCCGCGCCGCGCGGCACCTGGGCACAGCGGTCCACTCACCGGTCACCGTCGGTGCCTCCGCACCCGCTGAGGACCTCGCCACCCGCACCGACGCCGTGGCCACGGCCTATGCGGAGGCCCGGCGCTGCCTCGACGCCCTGCGGCTCCTCGGCCGCTCCGGGGACGGGGCCGCCGCCGAGGACTTCGGCTTCCTGGGGCTGCTCCTGGCCGGCGACCGGGACATACCCGGCTTCGTCGACCGCACCATCGGCCAGGTCGTCGCATACGACCGACGACGCGGCACCGAACTGCTGCGGACCCTCGACGCGTACTTCGCCTGCGGTATGAGCCCCGCACGCACCAAGGACGAACTGCACGTCCATGTGAACACGGTCGCCCAGCGCCTGGAGCGGGTCGGCCGCCTCCTCGGCGACGACTGGCAGACCCCTGCGCGCGCCCTGGAGATCCAACTAGCCCTGCGTCTGCACCGGTTGTCGGAGCCGGGACAGCACTGACCCCCGTACGTGGCCGGCACGGTCGTACACGGTCGTACGGGGGCTGGGCCGGCAGGATCCTGGAGGATCAGCTCGTCCGGGCGTCCGCCGCCGGGGCGGCCGCCGTCCGCTCCGCGTCGGTGGGAGGCGCGACGTCGGCCAGGTCCCGGTGGCGGGTCTCCTTGGCCGCCGCCACCGCGACGACCGTGAGCACGGCGGCGGCGATGACGTACAGGGCGATCGGCGTGGAGCTGCCGTAGTCGGCCAGCAGCGCGGTCGCGATCAGCGGCGCGGGCGCGCCCGCCGCGACCGAGGCGAACTGCGCGCCGATGGACGCTCCGGAGTAGCGCATGCGCGTCGCGAACATCTCGGAGAAGAACGCGGCCTGCGGGGCGTACATCGCCCCGTGCAGCACCAGTCCCACCGTGACGGCGAGGATCAGGTTGCCGAAGCCGCCGGTGTCGATCAGTGAGAAGAACGGGAACATCCACAGTCCGACACCCACGGCGCCCATCACATAGACGGGACGGCGACCGATCCGGTCGGACAGCGCGCCCCATGCCGGGATGACCACGAAGTGCACGGCCGAGGCGATCAGCACCGCGTTGAGCGCGGTCTGCTTGGAGACACCGGCCGAGGTGGTGGCGTAGACGAGGATGAACGCGGTGATCACGTAGTAGCTGATGTTCTCCGCCATGCGTGCGCCCATCGCGATCAGGACGTCACGCCAGTGGTGCCGCAGCACGGCGACGAGCGGCAGCTTCTCCGCCTCCGCGCCCCGGTCCGCCTTGCGGGCCTCGGCCTGCGCCAACGCCTGCTTGAAGACCGGCGATTCATCGACAGACAGACGAATCCACAAACCGACGATCACCAGTACCCCGGAGAGCAGGAACGGGATCCGCCAGCCCCAGCTGCCGAACGCGGCGTCCGACAGGACAGCCGTCAGCAGGGACAGCACGCCGGTCGCGAGCAACTGCCCCGCAGGCGCGCCGGTCTGCGGCCACGAGGCCCAGAACCCGCGCCGCCGCGCGTCCCCGTGCTCCGACACCAGCAGCACGGCACCGCCCCACTCACCGCCGAGCGCGAACCCCTGGACCAGCCGGAGCACGGTGAGCAGGACCGGCGCGGCCGTCCCTATCGTGGCGTGCGTCGGCAGCAGACCGATCGCGAAGGTCGCCCCGCCCATCATCAGCAAGCTCAGCACCAGCAGCTTCTTGCGCCCGATCCGGTCGCCGTAGTGCCCGAAGACCAGAGCACCCAGAGGCCTGGCCGCGAACCCCACCGCGTAGGTGAGGAACGACAACAGGGTGCCCACCAGCGGGTCGGAGTCCGGGAAGAAGAGCTTGTTGAAGACGAGCGCGGCGGCGGATCCGTAGAGGAAGAAGTCGTACCACTCGATGGTGGTGCCGATGAGACTGGCGGTGACGATGCGCTTGAGGTTGGCGGGGGGTGGGGGAGCGGTCGCGGGGGAGGTCATCGGCACCACTTCCAGGCGGTTGGCGGGGACGGTTGTGTGTCGCCATACCGTAGGAATCCGCAGGTCAGTGGCGTATGTGGTGGGACACCATAGTTCTGGGGGTGGGAGTGCGTGGGGGCACCATGATGGCGCTGGCGGAGTTACTTTGGTGACCGGCGTGATCGCGAACGTCACGGCGAGACTCAGCAACGCGGCGTTTCCGAGGATGAGGGTTGGGCGCGGGAGTCACCTGGGGACGCCGAGTGCCCGTGACCGGCGCGGAGGATCTGCTGTCTGGGTGCCGGCCGACGGTAGGTTCCATTTCTTAGGCATCCGTAAGAGCGCGGTCCCCAGCGACGCTCTAAGCCTGGCCTCAGGTTGATCGGGGACAATGAGCGGAAAAAGCATCGACTGGAAGGGGGCGGGCCGGCGTGCGGATCATGATCGCGGATGATGACGTGTCCATCCGTGACTCGCTGGAGCGGGTGCTCCAGGTCGAGGGTTACGACACCAGCACCGTCGCCAACGGTCTCGCCGTGCTCGACGGGGTCGGTGGCGCCGGCGGCGACTCGCTGGATCTGCTGCTCCTCGACGTGATGATGCCCCGCCTCGGCGGGTTGGAGACCTGCCGGCGGTTGCGGGCCGCGGGTCGGGATCTGCCGGTACTGATGCTGACCGCCCGTGACCAGGTCTCCGACCGGGTCGCGGGGCTGGACGCGGGCGCCGACGACTACCTGCCCAAGCCCTTCGCCACCGAGGAGTTACTGGCCCGGGTGCGGGCCCTGTTACGCCGGCGCACGCCGACCGAGGGGGAGTCGCAGCTCCTGTCGTTCGCCGACGTCCGGCTCGATCCCGACAGGTTCGAGGCGTGGCGGGGCGGGCGGCCGCTGCGCCTGACCCGGACCGAGTTCTCCCTCCTGCAGGTCCTCATGTGCAACGCGACCCGGGTATTGACCCGCGACGCGCTGTTCGAGGCGATCTGGGGCTTCGGCATGAGCTCCACCGCCAACAACCTCCAGGTATACGTGAGTTACCTGCGCCGCAAGATGGAGGCCGAGGGTGAGCCGCGATTGATCTACACGCTGCGCGGCCTGGGGTACGTATTGCGGGAGACTCCTCCGTGAGCAGGCCCGCCGGCCGGGAACCGCGTCGGCTGACCCGATGGTGGCGCCGACGGTCCCTGCGGGCCAGGCTGACGGTGATCGCGGCGACGGCCATCGCGGTCAGCGTGTTCGTGGCCTTCCAGGTGGCCAGCGAGCTTATGGGCTGGGAGCTGCAGAAAACCGCCGAGAGTCAGCTACGCGCCGACTCCCGCGTCCTGGCGGCGAACGCGGAGCGCGCCGGTCCGGCACAGGTCCAGCTAGCGCCGTATCCCGGATCCGGTCGGCTGGTGCGGGTCATCCTGCCCGACGGCTCGACCCGGACGCCGGCCGGTCAACCCGCACTGCCCCCGGTCAGCGAGCACGCCGGGCGCGTGGCGCGGGGCGCGTCGGCCGACCTGATGGAGTCGAACGACAGCGACGAGGACGGCTACCTCATCTACACGTTGCGGGCGGGCGACGGCGCGGTCCAGGTGGCCCACGTCGCCGACGACAGCCCGCTCAACCGGTTCGGGTTCGGCATGCTGCTGATCGGGCTGCTCTGCGTGGTCGGGGGCGCCCTTGTCGGGCGGACCGTGGCACGGACCGGGCTGGCACCGATCGACCGGCTGACCGCCGCGGCGGTACGTGTCGCGCACACCCGGGAAATCGACGCCGGTATCCCGGACGAGGGCGGTGGGGAGATCCGGCGGCTGATCCAGTCGATCAACGACATGCTCGCCGCGCTCCGGGACTCCCGGCGGGCTCAGCGGCTGCTCGCCGAGGACGCCGCCCACGAGCTCAAGACCCCGCTCACCAGCCTTCGCCTCAACGTCGAGCTGCTGATCCGGCTCGATCAGCGCGGCACTCTGGACAGCGCACTGCCGGCGGAGAGCCGGACCCGGCTGCTCAACGATCTCGGCGCCCAGGTGGCCGAGTTGAGCACCCTTGCCGCCGAGCTGACCGACCTGGCGCGCGGTGACGTCAGCGACGAGAGCACCGAGGTGCTCGACCTCGCCGACGTGGTGGTGGCCGCCGCGACCCGGGCGCGTTCCCGCATGCCCGACATCGAGG
This sequence comes from Streptomyces sp. NPDC055506, assembly GCF_053643595.1. Lineage (NCBI taxonomy): Bacteria > Bacillati > Actinomycetota > Actinomycetes > Kitasatosporales > Streptomycetaceae > Streptomyces > Streptomyces sp. NPDC055506. Next base: position 58,183 of record NZ_JBSHKH010000032.1, read on the forward strand.
TCGCGCTCGACGTGACCTCTGTGTCGGTGAGCGGGCGTCCCGCCGCGCTCGAGCGGGCGGTGCTCAACCTCATCGACAACGCCGGCAAGTGGTCCCCCGCGGACCAGCCGATCCAGGTCCGGCTCCGTGCCGAGGGCGCGTCGGCGGTGCTCGAGGTCGACGACGCCGGGCCGGGCATCGACGCCGCCGACGTACCGCGGGTGTTCGACCGGTTCTACCGGGCCGACAGCGCCCGGGCGTTGCCGGGATCCGGTCTGGGGCTGTCGATCGTGCAGCGGGTCGTCGACGCCCACGGCGGCCGGGCCACCGTCGCCCGCTCCGCACGCGGTGGCGCGCTGCTGCGGGTCGACCTTCCGGCAGCGGCCCCGCCCGCCCCGATCGCGCGGCTCACCACCGGGGATGACACCGCGGTGCGCTGACCCGCCCCGGCGGCGCGGCGCAGGACAAGGGACGGCGGCCCTTGGGCATGGCCCCGCGCGGCTCACCGTCGGGGCAGGACACCGCGATGTGCCGACCCCAGCCCCGGCGCGTGCGCAGGACCAAGGGCGGCGGCCGTCGGGCAATGGCCGGCGCGGCCCACCACCGGGCAGGACACGGTGCGCCGACCCCAGCCCCGGCCGCACGGCCCACCACGGGGCAGGACACCGCGATGTGCCGACCCCATCCCCGGCGCGTGGCGCAGGACCAAAGGGCGGCGGCCGTCGGGCCCATGAAGAAAATCCGGGGCGGGCCTGGGGCCCGTCCCGGATCTCGTCCGTGTCGCCGCACTCACCGTTGCAGCACGGGCTCCTCGTCGTCGGCGAGCGGCTGTTGACGGTCCGGCAGCTCCGCCGCCGGACGGGACAGCCGGCTCGGCCACCACATCCGCCGGCCGATCAGCAAGGTGAGGGCGGGCACCAGGACCGACCGCACCAGCAGGGCGTCGAGCAGCACGCCGAAGGCGACCAGGAACCCGACCTCGATCAGCATCACCAGCGGAAGTGTGGCGAGGACCGCGAACGTGGCAGCCAGGACCAGGCCTGCCGAGGTGATGACGCCACCGGTGGCCGAGAGGGCTTTGAGCATGCCCTCTCTGGTGCCGAGACGCACGGTCTCCTCCCGGGCCCGGCTGGCCAGGAAGATGTTGTAGTCGACGCCGAGCGCCACAAGGAACAGGAAGGCCAGCAGCGGCACCGAATAGTCGATGCCCTTGAACCCGAGGATCGTGTCGAAGACGAACACGCTGCCGCCGAAGGCCGCGGCGAACGAGACGATCACGGTGGCCATCAGGATCAGCGGGGCCAGGATCGCGCGCAGCAGCAGCCCGAGGACGATCAGGACGACGGCGAGCACCAGCGGGATCACCAGCTTCTCGTCGCGCTTGGTGGTCTCCTCGGTGTCGAGGTTCTCCGCACTCGGCCCGCCGACGATCGCCTCCGCCCCGCTCACCGCGTGCACGGCGGAGCGCACCCGCTTGATCGTGTCGTACTCCGCGACGGTGTCCGGCGCGTCCTTCGGGAACACGGAGATGTTGGCCCAGCCACCGGTGGTCTGCTCCGGGATGGCCAGGGCCACACCGCGAGTGTCCTTGACGATGCCGAGCACCCGCTCCTGGTGCGCCGGGCGCGTGAAGACCGTCATCGGCTGGCCGCCGAGCTCCGGGAAGTGCTGGCGGAGAACGGTGAAGCCGGAGACCGACTCCGGCGCGGACAGGAACTGGTCCTGCTCCCGCAGGGCGCCGGTGTTGCCGGCCAGCCCGAGGGCGAGCACTCCGAGCACTCCGAGCGAGCCGAGCGTGGCCACCCACCGGCGGCGGCTGATGGCGGTGCCGAGCCGTCCCCACAGCCCCGGCTTCTCCTCCACGGCCGTGCTGATGCGCGGGATGGCCGGCCAGAAGATACGCCTGCCGAGCACCACGAGCACCGCCGGGAACAGCGTCAGCATGGCCACCAGCGCGCACAGGATGCCGGCCGCACCGATCGGGCCCAATCCGCTGGTGCTGTTCAGGTCCGCGACGAGCAGGCAGAGCAGGCCGGCGACCACGGTGGCCGCGGACGCGACGATGGCCGGCGCCGCGCCGCGCAGAGCGTGGACCATCGCGACCCGGACGTTCTCATGGTGGTGCAGTGCCTCCCGATATCGAGCGATGAGCAACAGCGCGTAGTCCGTGCCGACGCCGAATACCAGGATCGTCAGCAGCGCCGAGTTCTGGTCGTTGACCACGATGCCGAAGCCCTTGACGAGCAGGTAGACGGTCCCCATCGAGGTCAGTGCGGCCACGCCGACGGCCACCAGCGGGATGATCCACAACACCGGGCTGCGGTAGGTGAGGATGAGCAGGAGCGTGACGACGGCGATGGTGGTGAGGAGGACCTGCACGTCGATGCCGTCGAAGACGGCATCCATGTCGCCGTCGATCGCGCCCGGGCCGGTCACGTCGAGTTCCAGGCCGGAGGGGCGGTCCTTCGTGGCGTCACGCAACGGGCCGACGATGTCCTCCGGTGCGCCGTAGGTCGTGCTCACCTCGAGGGTGAACATCATCGCCTTGCGGTCGGTGGAGGGGCTCGTCGGTGAGCCCTCGTCGTCCTCGCCGGCCTCCGCCGTCGCCTTCGGCGGGTACCGCTTGGCAAGGGTGTTGTAGTGGCGCTCGACCGTCGCGCGGTCGGCGTCGGTCATGCCGCCGGCGCGGTGGTACACGAAGACGAACGTGTTGTTGTCACCGCCGGGGAGACTGTCGTCCAGCGCCGCCACCTTGGTGGACTCGGCACTGGCCGGCAGGGTGTCTACGGCGCTGTCGGTGGTGACCGAGCTCAACTTTCCGCTCAGCGGAACCATGCCCGCCGCCAGCACCAGCCACAAGCCAATCACTAACCACGGCACCCACCGGCCTGCCAACCGACCGGCCGGCGCTTCCCCGGACGGCGCTGCGTTGACTGCCATCACTAGCCTCCTACATACGGGTTGCATCGCTTGTCTGGACGCCTACTTCGTACCGAGCGAACCTTGGACGACTGTTAAAGCGGTGCTCAGGCCGGTTGGCCGAACCATCTGCCGCACGCACGCACCAGCGTGGTGGCGTCGAGGTCCCGCCCGGTGGGCAAGGCCAGGGCGACACAGCCGTCGGGCCGGATGAGCAACGCGTCGACGTTCACCCGGGCCGTGCGGGCGGTGACGGTGTCGACCCGTCCGGTCCACACGGGCGCGGCGTCGCGGACCTCCGCGCGGTCGACGAGGTCGAGCAGGAGCCCACGCCCGTCACGCAGCAGGTCCGCCGACCGGGTCATCGCGGTGACGACGTCCGGGTCGGGCCGCTCCAGCACAGGGTGCCGACGAGTTGGTGGTCGTCGCCCAGGTCGTACCGGACGTCCATGCCGGCGACGTACCCCTAGGCGTCGTCGAGGTCCATCCGCATCAGGGCGATCTGGGCCCGGGTGCTCTGCAGCTGGGCGATGACCGCGGTGATACTGCGTCGGCTGACCGGGGCGACCACACCGGCGTGGCGCACCGCGCGACCGGCGGGGAGCTGACGCTCGGCGCGGTGCCGGCGCGGTGCCGGCGCGGCTGGAGCAGCGGGAACGCGAGATCACCGCACGGGCCGAGACGATGCGTGAACAGGTCGCGCAGCTGACCGCGCAGCTCGACGAACTCGGCCAGGCCGCCGAGGAAGTCCGGATCACCCGCAAGACACTGCTGGGGCTGCCCGACCCCGGAGCCGCCCGCGCCGCCGGCACCGAAGCTGCCGGATCATCCGGCCTACCAGGAGATCATGGCGGTGTTCACCGCGGCGACCACCCGCTGCGGGCCCGGCAGGTGTGCGAGGCCATGGACCTGGCGGTCGCGCCCAACAGCACCAACAAGGTCCGCCTCAAGCTCAAGCGGCTGGCCGGCCGCGGGATCCTGACCGAGACCGAGCCAGGCTTGTTCACCCAGCCCCGGCCGTAGCCGACCGACGTCGCCACGGCCTGCCCGCTCGTCCCGCGCGGAACAAAGAATCGGGCATCAGGTCTCATACCGCCCTCTCAGGGGGCTCAGCTAGAAAGGTCCCTGGAGCCGCCCTGCCGGCGCAGCGTCCCCGCCCAATAGCCATTGATCGCTGACTCTCCTGCTGAGGCACTGGCCGCACCGGCGTCGGCATGGTGGCGCGGTTCCGACAGCCACACCCGGCACATGCTTCCGATGGTCCGAACGCGATCACTCAGATGCGGGCCAGGAACCTGCTGGTGCGCAGCGCAGGGCGAAGGTGCAGTCTGAAGGTGGGGTTCAGATCGGTGAACCTCCCCAGCCGAGCCCTGACGAGGCCAAGGCACGGACCGGTCGGCGAACCAGTTTCGGCGAGGCGAGCCAGACACCTCGCGAGATGCGTGCGGAAGGCCCCCCGACAGAGAACGTCCTTCTCTAACCCAGGGAGTAGGTCATGCCATCCCTACACTTCCACGTGAACTCCTCGATGAGCCCAGATGAGGTGATGGGCGTGCTGACGAACTTCAGCCCTTCCCGTGTCGAGGAGTGGCCCTCCATCGATGCCGAGCACTTCCAGGTCCACGAGCGGGGTGATACCTGGGCGGAGGTGACCGAGGGGAACGACAAGTCGTGGGAGCGCGCACGCTACGAATGGAACCCCGCGACGAACAGGGTCACTGTCACCACGCGTGACTCGGTGCCCTTCGGCCCCGGGGGCTGGCAGTTTCAGATGGTTCCCACGGACAACGGCACCCGCGTCGACGTCAGACTCGAACGGCACCCCACCTCGTTCAAGTCAAAGATGATGTCCCCGATCATTCCCTTCGCCGGGCCGGTATTCCGTAAGTCCTTCAGGGAGCCGCTGCACACCACGTAGCCGCGCCGCTCAGGCACAGACTGCGTCAGCAAAAGGCGCAGGTGCCGCATCCGACGCTTGCATACCGAACCCCAACGGCACGACGGGACGGCTGGCACCGTCGGGTCGCGGGAGCGGGCCCAGCGGCCGGGCTGGCGAGGCCGGTAGGTGCGCCCGCTGCGCAATGCGGCGCAGCCGACCCTCGGAGGTCGCGTTCTGGTGGAGTGGTGTCGTCTGTGGATGCTTCAGCCGGTTCCGAGCCCGGTGCGAAGGAAGGATGTGGATGGCCTGCAGGTCGAGGTGGCAACCTTCGAAGCCTGGGAGCCGGCCGGCCGCAAGTTCGACGCGTTGATCGCCGCCCAGTCGTGGCACTGGGTAGATCCGGTCGCCGGAGCCGTGAAGGCGGCCCAAGTGCTGCGTCCGGATGGGCGCCTGGCGATCTTCGGGCACGTATTCGAGCCGCCGGCTGAGGTGGCCGAGCCGTTCGCCACTGCCTACCGTCGCGTGGCACCCGACTCGCCGTTCAGCAATCAACCGGCCCGTCGTCCGATGGAGATGTACGAAGCCGGGTACGCGCAGTTCGCCGACAGGATTCGCGAGACCGAACAGTTCACCCGCCCGGAACAGTGGCGCTTCGACTGGGATCAGTCCTACACCCGCGACCAATGGCTGGACCTGCTCCCCACCACCGGCGGCCTCACGCGACTTCGTCCCGACCAGCTGGCCGAGATCCTGGGCGCGGTCGGCGATGCCATCGATGCTCTGGGTGGTCGCTTCACGATGCGCTACACCACTTTGGCGACCACCGCCGTGCGCGCCGGCACCTCTTGATCCGTTACTGCTCGGTCGCGCGGGCAGCCCGTGTTCGCTACTCGTCCTCGGGCGTGGCAGCGGCACGCTGCCGGGCTCAGTCCCGGCGCAGCACCGCCCATCGGGCCCCAGCCCGCCTCCGCAGTGACCGCTGACCACGACGCGTGCCCCGGGGGAGACGTCCGGCAGTTCGGTGTCGGTGGACGAACGATCCGAGTCGGGCAGTAGGCCGGGGATGGTTGCGGACCGGCGCTCGGCACGAACTCGTGGAGGGCCTGGGCGTGCCGGACGGCGTGCCCGCTGCAGCGCCGGCGATGCTCAACACGGCGTGGGACTGCTGCGCCACTCCTGCTTCTGCCACGAGTTGTCCACCCTGGCCGTACTGGACTCGCTGATCGCGGTGGAGAGGAGGCGCTGAGTGAAAGGGGCCCGGCGGTGCCTGGGCACGACGTGCGGCGCGGCTGTGGCGCTAGGTTGACGGGATGAAGATCCTGCATCTGTCCGACACACACCTCGACCGCGCCGGCGGTCCGGACGCCGACGGGGCCGATGGTACGGCGGCGCTTCGGCGGATGCTCGCCGGCCTGGTCCACTTACGCGACCTCGACGCCCTCATCGTCACGGGAGACGTGGCGGACGATGGATCACGCGAGGGTTACGCGCGGGCGCGTGAGCTGGTGGGCGGCTACGCCAAGGAGCGTGGCGCATCGGTGTTCTACACGACCGGAAACCACGATGAGCGGGCGACGTTCAGCGAGGTGCTCGGCTGTGGCCACGCCCGCCCCGACGCGGTGTACGACGGGCCCGAGGGCGAGCGGGCTGCCGTGAGCACGGTCGATGGCTGGCGGGTCATCACTCTTGACTCCCTCGTGCCGGGCAAGGGCTACGGGAGGCTCGGCCGGGCCCAGCTGGACTGGCTGCGCGAGGTCTTGGCCACGCCCGCGGCGCGGGGCACGCTCCTGGCCTTCCACCACCCGCCGGTCGCGTTGGAGGTCGAAGTGCAGCGGGTTCTCGGGCTACAGGACGCGGACGAGCTGGGGACCGTGATCCGCGGAACCGACGTGCAGCTGATCCTCTGCGGTCACTTCCACCTTCAGATCGTGGGACGCCTGGAACAGGCAACGGTCTGGGTCACACCCGGCATCGTCAGTCGCATCGACCTGACTGCCCGGCCCGGCACTGAGCGCGCCGTGCACGGGCCTTCGGCCTCCCTGGTCCGGCTCGGCACGCCTCACGGACCGCTCATCCACACCCTCCACGCCCGTGACCCCCGCGTGGGCGAGACGGTCTACGAAGCCGATGAGGAGGAGATGCGCGAAGTGATCGAGAGACTCGGACCGGCCAGGACGAGCCCGAACTGAGTAGGGCGCAGTGTGTGACGTGCCGTCCGGCTGCGGGTCGGGCGGTGGCCACCGGCCATGCCGACTCGTGACTGAACGGGTGCGGGTGTACGAAGCCGGCGGCGATGCAGGGCACGGCGCCTGCTGTTCGCCGGCGTACCTGTCTGGCCTTACCTGGTGGTGGGCTCGGAGTCCGGCAAGCCCGCCAGCTCCGACGCCCACCGCCGCATCCCCGGGCTCTCCGTGACGTCGGCAAAGCGCCGGAACTGATCTCGGCATTGCCGCCGAAGGACACCGCCGGTGATGGCCGGAACCCGGGTGAACTCCTCCCCGGGCCGGTGCGGCTGCCATACGGCCCCGACGTTGGCTGCGCCATCGCTCGGGGATTCCAGTCCGAACCAGACCTGCGAGACCCCCATCGCCATAGCGGCTCCAAGGCACATCAGGCACGGTTCCAGCGTTACCGCAAGAACCAGCGGGTCGGACCGCTCTCGCCACCCCAACCGCTGATCCGCATCGATCATTGCCAGCAGGTCGGCGTGGACCAGCCGCCGGTTGAGCGTCTGTTCCTGTGTGTATGCCCGCCCGACGACTTCACTCCCCATGGCCACGACCGCGCCGATGGGCAGCTCGCCCGCCGCCAGGCCTTCCTCGGCGACCTCGACGGCCAATCCGACCAGCTGTTGGGGGGTCATACTTCGCGGCTCCAAGGATGTCCACTTGCCCTGTCCCGGCTCGGGGATTCTCCCTCACCGCATCGGCAGATCGATCAGGATCCATCACATCCATGCGGTTCAAGAACCATCCTGACGAGCTGGGTGCCGGGACCAGCCAGCTGCAGGGTGAAGAATAAGGTGTGACCCCATCGCAGGGATCACCTAACGCGGCGTTTTCCGGCTCAGCGGCTCAGCGCGGTCTCCTGCTCCACACGCGACAGCTTCGCGGGGTTGCGTACGTAATAGAACCCGGTGATGAGGCCGCCCTCGAGACGCATCGTCACGACACTGTCGATCTCCCCGTCACGCCGCACCACGAGTCCTGGCCGACCGTTGATCTGGACCGGCTCGACGCAGGCGTCTGCGCCGAGCCGGGTCAAGCCGATGCGCAGCAGTGCAGACACCTTGTCGGCCCCCACGACCGGGTGCAGAGTGGCCTGTTTGGTTCCGCCGCCGTCACCCAGGTAGACGACATCCGGGGCAAGGAGGTCGAGCAGGTTCTGCAGATCGCCCGTTTCGATCGCCTGTTGGAAGGCTTGTATCGCGGCGCGGTTGTCGGCCGGAGAGACGGCGGCGCGCGGCCGGCGCGCGGCGACATGAGCCCGTGCCCGATAGGCGACCTGGCGGACCGCGGCGGGGCTCTTGTCGACGACTTGAGCGATCTCGTCGTAGCCGAAGTCGAAGACCTCGCGCAGTACGAACACTGCCCGCTCGATCGGCGCGAGGGTCTCCAGCACCAGCAGCATCGCCATCGAGACGCTCTCCGCCAGTTCGACGTCCTCGGCCACGTCTGGCGCGGTCAGCAGCGGCTCTGGCAGCCACGGGCCGACATAGGACTCTCTGCGTCGGCTGAGCGTGCGCAGCCGGTCCAGCGCCTTCCGCGTGGCGATCCGCACCAGGTACGCACGCTGATCCCGCACCGAGCCGAAATCGACACCCACCCAGCGCAGCCAGGTCTCCTGCAGGACGTCCTCGGCATCGGCGGCTGAACCGAGCATCTCGTACGCGACGGTGAACAGCAGGTTGCGGTGGATGACGAAGGCCTGGGTGACCGAGTCGCGCTCGCCGCCGCGAGCGGACCGGACCGCGCTGTCCGTGGGCTGTTCCCTGCGCTCATTCATGGTCGGCTCCTGCCTACGTGTTCTCAACTGCCGTGCCCACACAAGACGCCGATGCCCACCGCCTTGTGACACCCATGGGCCAAGGCCCAGGTCGCACGCCTGCGTTGTTACAGGGCCCGGGTCGTCGGCGTCTGGTGAGCGTCAGGGCGCCGCGCGAACGATCCGCGCGGCAGGCAGCTCCACAAGTGAGGACGAAGTCATGGCACATACGAAGGCGCAGAGCCCGGCGGACGACGCGCGCCGCTGGGCCGCGCTGTTCTTCATCGGACTGGCCCAGCTCGTGATCGTTCTGGACGGCACGGTCGTGAATATCGCCCTGCCGTCGCTACAGCGGGATCTGGGGATCTCCGACGGCGACCGGCAGTGGGTCATCACCGGGTACACGCTGGCGTTCGGCAGCCTGCTGCTGCTCGGCGGCCGGATCGCCGACTTCACCGGCCGCAAGCGGACCTTCCTGATCGGACTGCTCGGCTTCGCCGGCGCGTCGGCGCTCGGCGGCGCGGCGAACAACTTCGAGATGCTGCTGATCGCCCGTGTCCTGCAGGGCGGGTTCGCCGCGCTGCTCGGTCCGTCCGCGCTGTCGCTGCTGACCGTGACGTTCACCCAACCCAAGGAGCGTGCCAAGGCGTTCGGGATCTGGGGAGCGATCACCGCCATGGCCGGCGCGATCGGGCTGCTGGCCGGCGGGGCGTTGACCGACTATCTGGACTGGCGCTGGTGCCTGTACATCAGCGTCCCGATCGCTCTGATCGCAGTGGTCGGCGGGTACGTGCTCCTGGCCGAGTCGCAGCGCGAGGGGAGGGCCCGATTCGACGTCCGCGGTGTGCTGCTGGTGACCGGCGGTCTGGTCGCCATCGTCTACGGCACCAGCCGAGCCGAGTCCGACGGCTGGGGCTCGGCGACGGTCATCGGCCTGTTGGCCGCCGGCGCTGTGCTGCTCGCGGCGTTCGCCTTCGTCGAGGACCGGGTGACGCAGCCGCTTCTGCCGATGCGCCTGATCGCCAACCGCACCCGCGGCGGCGCATACCTGAGCGCGGGACTGGCCATGGTCGGCATGTTCGGGGCGTTCCTGTTCATGACCTACTACCTGCAGGTCATCAAGGGATACTCGCCGATCAGGACGGGCGTGGCCTTCCTCCCGATGACCGTGGCGGTCCTGCTGTCGGCCGGCGGGCTCGCCACCCGGCTGCTGCCCAAAGTCCCCCCACGGGTGCTGATCGTGCCGGGCATGCTCCTTGTCGCCTGCGGCATGCTGTGGTTTCTCACCATGAAGACCGACACCGCCTACGTCGAGGGCGTGCTGGTCGCAGGACTCCTGCTCGGCTTCGGCGCGGGCCTGATCATGCCGGTGGCCTTCAACTACGCCACCCATGGCGTCGACCAAGGCGACGCGGGCGTCGCCTCGGCCAGCGTCAACACCGCGCAGCAGGTCGGCAGCTCGATCGGAACCGCGCTGCTCAACACGATCGCCGCCGGCAAGACCGCGGACTACCTGACCTCGCACGCCTCGCAGAGCAGGAGCCCGGCCATCGCCAAGCAGGCATTACTGGAAGGCTTCGAGACGGCCGGCACCTGGGCCGCAGGGATCCTCCTGGCCGGCGCGCTGATCGTCGCCGTCCTGATGAACACCCCACGCCCCGAACTCCCGACCTTCACCGAGGACATCGAAAGCCCGGGGGTGCCGAGGACGCAAAGCCCCGCGTGAGAGGTGCCGGGTGGAGCCGAGCCGGTGGTCTACTGCCTGGAGGGGGTTTCCGAGGCAGGCGCTGCCGCGTTCGGGCAGGCGGTCGGTCGGCTGTTGTCGCCGCCCGACGGTGACGCCGAACCCGTGGACGGTCTGTCGGTGGTGGACGTGTGTCCGCTGCCCGGCGGGAACAGGGGGTGGCTCTCCGGGCGCAGAACGGTCGCCGCGGTGGGTGCCCTGTTCTGTGCCGGGCTGGTGGCGGCCGGGGGCGGGGACAGGCGGCCGCGCTGCTCGGTGGTTCGGTCGCGTTGTACGCCGGGTGTTTCATGATCTACGCCGGGGCCCGGGCGAACATGGAGGACTGGCGACTGAACCGGCGCGGCATCACCGTCCGTCCGCCGGGCGACGGCATCGAGGGAACGGATGACTGAGGGCGACGACACCTCGCCCGAGCCCTGAGATGAACCGGGGTGGCGCCGGTAGGACACCAAAGGCGCCACTCCGCCAGGCAGTCCACGGTGTGGGCTGGAGCGCTCCCGGCACCGGAACCGACCAGCCCCGGGCTTGCCGCGCGGCTCCGTGAGGATCGTGGAGCCGGCACTCGCCCTGAGGGGCAGTAGCACGACTTCAACGCGGTGGTCGAACGCCGAATGTCGCCCACGCGAGGCTTCCTCGGTTCGACACGGAACTGAGGGTTCAACGGTGAGGTTGACCGGGGCGTGGGCGGTCTCGGCCAGGCTGATCCGATGGTGGCCGGAGTCGATGCCGTGGCCGAGTACGTCTCCTGCCGCCCACCGGCGCCAGATCTCCAGGGGGTCGCCGTACAGGTCCTCCAGGTCATCCTGGAGCGTCCACAAGATCAACGCCGGGCAGTGAATGCGTCTTCCGGCGGCCTGGTCCTCCTGTTCGTGCTCCTTGTCGATCGTCAGGCCGGCGCGATAGTCCTCCAGCATCGCGCGCACCACGTCCGGATTCCGCGTCGCCTCCCGCCACTCGTCGTAGTTCTCCTGGCCCATGCTCCGTGGATCGCCGCGGTACCAGCTGTCCGGATCGGCGTTGATCACCCGCTCAGGGATGTCCGGCTGGGCGAAGAAGAACCAATGCCACCACTGGGTGGCGAACTCGGCATTGATGCGAGACAGGTGCTCGGTGGGGGGCAGGCAATCGATCAGCGTCACGCGCGAGACCGCATCGGGGTGATCAAGTGCAAGGCGTAGCGCGACGCTGCCACCGCGATCGTGTCCGGCGAGCGCGAAGCGGTCATGGCCCAAGCGGCTCATCACCGCGATCACATCACCTGCGACGGCTCGCTTGGAGTGCACCGCGTGGTCTGCCGTGGGCGCCGGGCCCCGGGAGCGGCCGTAGCCCCTGAGGTCGGGACAGACGACGGTGAAGCCGCGCCGGACAAGGAGCGGGGCCACGCGGTGCCAGGTCGCGGATGTCCTCGGATGACCGTGGAGCAGCACCACGGGGGGACCCTCGCCACCGTGGCGAAGGAGGATCGATGCCTCATCGAGCTGAACCCGTCTGGTCTCGAAGCCCTCGAACAAAGACCCTCCCCGGCCCGTTCGGGGCCAAGACGCGGAAAAGGGATTATCTGGATGAATTAGGCAAATGGTGTATGGGTGGTCAGCGGTCGGATACTCGCCGGGCATGGTGCGGACACTGAGACAGCATGGAAAGCACGGCGGGCACGCCACGGCCGGCCACGAGGCCGATACCGGACAGGGGACGGTTCCCGGGCCGGATGAACAGGTGGAGGAGCGGGCCCCTGACAGGCTGAAGGACCTGCCCAAGGGCTCCTGGAAGAAGGTGCTGAAGGGGTCTCTGAAGGAGTTCAAGAAGGATGAGCTGACCGACCGGGCCGCGGCACTGACGTACTACGGAATCCTGGCGCTGTTCCCGGCACTGCTGGCGTTGATCTCGCTGCTCGGGGTCGTCGGCCAGTCGGCGACCCAGCAGGTGCTGGACAACATCCAAAAGCTCGCCCCGGGCGCGGCGCAGGATGTCCTGCGCAACGCGGTGCAGCAGATGCAAGGCAACGCGGGGCTCGGTTCGATCGTGGCGATCGTGGGTCTGGTGCTGGCGGTGTGGTCGGCGTCCGGTTACGTCGCCGCGTTCATCCGCAGCGCGAACGCGGTCTACGACCTCCCCGAGGGGCGCCCGGTGTGGAAGGTGCTGCCGGTCCGGGTCGGTGTGACCGTGGTTCTTATGGTGCTGGCCGTGGTCAGTGCGGTGATCGTGGTGTTCACCGGCGGCCTGGCCCGACAGGTCGGCACCACGCTGGGCCTCGGGGACACATTCTTGACCGTGTGGTCGATCGCGAAGTGGCCGGTGCTGATCATCCTGGTCACGGTCATGATCGCGATCCTGTACTGGGCGACACCGAACGCCAGGGTCCGCGGCTTCCGCTGGATCACGCCGGGCAGCTTCCTGGCGGTGATGATCTGGGTGATCGCCTCGGCGGGATTCGCGCTGTACGTGGCCAATTTCGCCTCGTACAACAAGACCTACGGCACTTTCGCCGGCGTGATCATCTTCCTGGTGTGGCTGTGGATCACGAACCTGGCGATCCTGCTCGGCTTGGAGTTCGACGCCGAGCTGCATCGCCAGCGTGCCGCGGCAGGCGGCCATCCCGCCGATGCAGAACCGTACGTCCAGCCCCGCGACACCCGGAAGTGGGACGAGGAGGACCACCGCCGGCTTGAAGAATCCTGAGTGGTGGATCACCGAAGTGTGAGCGGGCCGTTGGCGGGAGTTCTGGTCATGAGATGGAGAGCGGAGCTGCGAGACGGCGATCACCGGCTGGCCAGGCGGGTGATCGCCGGCGGGCCGCCGTGGATGCGGCGGGTCGCGCCCATGGTGGACGAGGCGGCCGGGCGCACCAAGCTGTGGTGCGCGGCGGCCGGAGTGCTGGCGGTCGCGGGCAGGTGGCGCGGCCGGACGGCCGCCGCCGCGGGCCTCGCGGCCATGACGATGGCGCAGCTGCTGTCCAATGCGGTCGTCAAGCAGATGTACCGGCGTCGGCGCCCGCCGGAGGAATGGGTGCCGGAGGAGGAGCTTGAAGAACGGCCGGACAGCTCGTCCTTTCCCTCCGGCCATACCGCGGCCGCGTTCGCCTTCACGGGCGCCGTGACGACGGTGTGGCCGGCCGCCGGTGCGGCATGTGCGGTGCCCGCGGGCCTGGTCGCCGCCCAGCGGGTGCACAGCGGTGCCCACTATCCCACCGACGTGGCCGCCGGCGGTGCGATCGGGCTGACCGCGGCGGCCCTGATACGCGCCGCGCCCCGCCTGCTGCGGCATGTGGTCTGACGAGCGCTCCTGCGGTGGCCAGGGGAGGCCAGGTCGCCGAGCGGTCGGCGCGCCGGGACAACTCATGACTGCGCGACCACACGTCCACCGAAGAACGCCTGAAACATTGAAGGAGGAAGGTGAGCACCCATGACATCAGCCAGCTCCCCCCGCACCGGCAACACAGCGCAGGAACCGGTCGGTGAACTGGTCCAGAGGGCTTCGCAGCAACTGTCGCAGCTGGTGCGCGATGAGATGCGTCTGGCACAGGCGGAGATGACGCAGAAGGGCAAGCGGTTCGGCAAGGGCGGGGGCCTGTTCGGTGGCGCCGGCCTGATGGGTGTGCTCACCCTGCAGGCACTGGTGGCCACCGTGATCGCCGTGCTGTCGCTCGCGATGGACGTGTGGGCGGCGGCGCTGATCGTCACCGGCGCCCTGGCCGCCGTCACCGGGCTGATGGCGATCCTCGGCAAGCAGCAGATCAGCAAGGCATCACCGCCCACGCCCGAGCAGACCCTGGACAGCGTCAAGACCGATGTGGCCGAGATCAAGGAAAGGGCACAGCAATGACTCAGAACAAGCCGCACACGAGAGGTGAGGCGACGCCCTCCCCGGAAGAAATGCGCGAGCGGGTCGAGGAGACCCGCGAGGAACTGGGTGAGACCGTCGAAGCGCTCGCGGCCAAGACGGACGTCAAGAGCCGTGCGCAGGAAAGGTCAGTCGCCGTCAAACAGCAGGTCGCCGAAAGGAGCACACAGGTCCGGACCCAGCTGCGGGAGAAAGCGACCCAGGCGGCCCACCTGGTGCAGGACAGGACCCCGCAGCCGGTCCGCGACAAAGCCGCCGCAACCACCGAGCAGGTCCGCGACAAAGCCGTGCACGTCGGTCAGCTCGCCCGGGAGAAGGCTCCCGAGCCGATGCGCGAGAAGGCCGACCAGGGCATGCAACTGGCGCGGACCAACCGCACCCCGCTCATCGCCGGGGCCGCCGCGCTCGTGGCACTGCTGCTCGTGCGCCGTGCCAGGAGGCGCCGATGAACACCTCGAAGATCGCCTACAAGCCCGTCGGCCTGGCTCTCGGCGCCGTCAGCGGTGTGGCGGCCGGCGGGCTGTTCAAGCAGGTCTGGAAACGGCTCGGGCACGAAGAGGACGCTCCCGACGCAACCGACGAGGAACGCACCTGGCGCGAGGTCATCCTGGCAGCCGTCCTGCAAGGAGCGATCTTCGCCGGTGTCAAAGCCGCCGTCGACCGCGGCGGCGCCGCCGCGACCCGCCGCCTGACCGGCACCTGGCCAGGCTGACTCGGTCCCGGCAGAGCCTGCCTGAACGTTGCTATCAGTGCCCACCGAGACGCGCCCTGGACCGGGACCAGCGGGTGTCGACGATGCCGCCCGTCACGGCGATGACCTCACCGACCGTGTAGCTGGAGT